>JAGRHA010000043.1 GCA_020445205.1 Gammaproteobacteria bacterium | reverse complement strand
GAGGATCCCGCGGTGCTGGCGCGCCTGATGCAGGTCAATCTCGTGGCGCCGACCCTGCTGATACGTGCGGTGCTGCCCGACATGCTGGCACGCGGCAGCGGTCGCATCGTCAACGTCGGCTCGACGTTCGGCAGCATCGGCTTTGCCTGGTTCGCCGCGTACTCGGCGAGCAAGTTCGGCTTGCGTGGCCTGTCCGAGGCGTTGCGCCGCGAACTCGACGGCAGCGGCGTCGGAGTGACCTACGTCGCCCCACGCGCGGTCAAAACACCGCTGAACTCCGATGCCGTGTACCGCATGGCCGAGGCGACTGGCATGAACATGGACGAGCCGCAGTGGGTCGCCCAGCGCATCGTCGAAGCGATCGAAGACGATGCCAAGGACGTCTACCTGGGGTTCCCGGAAAAACTGTTCGCGCGTCTCAACGGCTTCCTGCCGCGCCTTGTCGACGGTGGCCTGCGCAAGCAGAACCGTGTCATGGCGCCTTTTGCACGTGATACCTGAGCGGGCCCGGGGGCGGCGCTGGCGAGCGACGCCCGCGCCGGCTAGCATCACGCCCAGTGTGCCGCGCAGCGGCCGGCGTATGACGGCAAGACGATATCTGACATGAGAGTACTCCTGGTCGAGGACGACGAACTGCTCGGGTCGGCGGTGGTCGACGGGTTGACGCAGGCCGGTTATACAGTCGACTGGCTGCGTGACGGTGGCCAGGCGCTGCGCGCGCTGTCGAATGACGAGCCCGATCTGCTGGTGCTCGACCTCGGTCTGCCCGGGCGCGATGGCATGCAGGTGCTGCGCGACTTGCGCGCCCGCAGTTCCGGCCTGCCGGTGCTGGTCCTCACGGCACGTGACACGGTCGAAGATCGCATCGCCGGCCTCGATGCCGGTGCCGACGACTATCTGGTCAAGCCTTTCGATCTCGGTGAACTCACGGCGCGTCTGCGCGCCATCGCGCGGCGGCGTGGCGGACGCGCGACCCCGGTCATCGAGCACGATGGCCTGGTATTCGATCCCGCGGCACGTTCGGTCACGCTGGATGGCGAGTCGATCGCCTTGTCGTCGCGCGCGTTGGCGATCCTCGAGGCACTGCTCGAACGTCCTGGTATCCCGCTGTCGCGCGAACGGCTCGAACAGATCCTGTACGGATGGGGCGAGGGCGTCGAAAGCAACGCCGTCGAGGTGCACATCCATCACCTGCGCAAGAAGCTCGGCAAGGAAAGGATCCGCACGATCCGCGGGCTCGGCTACATGATTCCGAAATGAGTGCTGCCTCGCTGTCCATCCGCCGCCGCCTGCTGGTGATGCTGATCTCGACGCTGCTCGTGGTCTGGCTCGTTGTGCTGTTGCTCGTTTACCGCGCCGCCGAGCATGAAGTGCAGGAGGTGTTCGATGCCGACCTCGCACGCAGCGCCCGCATCCTGCAGACCCTGTTGTTGCACGAGGTCGAAGAGGAGAAGGAAACGGTCGAGAACGTGCACCTGGTCGTCAACGAACTCGGTGTCGATGGTCTGGCGCGCTATCCGCGGCTCGCCGAGATCCTGCGCGGCTATTCGCGCGAAGAGGCACGTGAGCGGCTGGAGCTCGTGAGTACCGCACAGGAGGCAGGGCATCGCTACGGCGGCGGGCTGATGTTTGCCGCACGCTATGGTGACGGTTCGTTCATGCTGCACGACAGTGCGTCTGCCGACCTGCCGCCGACACCGTCCGGATACAGCGACGTGCGCCTGAATGGGCACAATTGGCGTATCTACAGCCTCACGCAGGAAGAGACCGGCTTCACTGTGCAGGTCGGAGAGCGCCATGTGTTCCGTGCCGAGCTGGTGCGCTACATCACGCGCAACACCCTGATGCCGCTGCTCATCGCGTTACCGATTCTGGCCTTGCTGATCTGGGCCGTGGTCGGGCGTGCGCTGTCGCCACTGCAACACGTCGCGCGCGAAGTGTCGACGCGCGCACCCTTCGCACTCGATCCGATCGACGACAGCGGTGCGCCGCGCGAGATCCATGGCCTGGTGGCGGCACTCAACCACCTGTTCGAACGCGTGCGCAACACGCTCGCGCGTGAACGCCAGTTCACGGCCGATGCCGCGCATGAACTGCGAACGCCGCTCGCGGCGTTGAAGACGCACCTGCAGGTCGCACGCAATGCGTCCGCCGAGACCGCCACACGTGCATCACTCGACAAGGCGCTGGCCGGCGTCGACCGCGCGACGCACTCGGTGGAGCAGCTGTTGTTGTTGGCGCGTGCAGATGCGCAGCAGGCCCGCGAGATGGTGAGTGGCGAGGTCGACCTACGCCTGATCGCGGCATCCGTGGTGTCGGCGTTGAGCCAGTACGCCTACGAACGCGATATCGATCTCGGTGTCGAGGCCGCGGACAAGGTCATCGTGCACGGCGACGAGACGGCATTGCAGCTCATGTTGCGCAACCTGGTGGACAACGCCTTGCGCTATACGCCGGCGGGCGGCACCGTGACGGTCGAAGTCTCGGGCGACGGCCAGAAGGCCGTCTTGCGCGTGCTCGACGATGGCAGGGGGATACCCGCCGCAGAACGCGCACTGGTGTTCAATCGTTTCCATCGTGGCAGTGGCGAGCAGGCGGCCGGTACCAGCGGCAGCGGTCTCGGGCTGTCGATCGTTCAGCGCATCGCGCGTTTGCATGGTGCCAGCGTCGCGCTCGGCGACGGCCTCCATGGTCGCGGTCTCGGGATCACCGTGACCCTGCCAGTGCAATGAGACGGTAGCCGCTGCGCGTTCGCCGAAAACCGCCGCGTGCGTTTGACGGCCGTCGATGCGGCGCGTGCAAGGCGTCAGGAACAGCGCAAGCGGGGTATCAGGAAGAGGGTGCCTTCGCCAGCCACAGTAGTGAGGGGTCGTCGGTCTTGGCGAGCACTTTCTTGATCAGCAACAGGCCGTCCGCGAGTTGCCATTCGAGGACGTCGTCGGCGTCGGGCCCGGCCGCGAGGGCCTCGGCGACGTTCGCGGGCTGGCCGAGCTTGCCGATGTAATAGCCCATGACCTGCTCGTGGTACTGCTCACGGTAGACGAGTCGCATCGCCGTGACGCTGTCACCGCGAAAGAAGAACGTGACCACGCGGGAAGGGAAGCCGTTGAAGGTGCCGATGCGCGCAGCGCACACGCTGTCGCCGAACTCGCTCGCCTTGTCGCCGCACTGCCAGTCGAGGTCGCTGTAGACGGTCTTGATGTCGTCTTGCGAATAACGGGCACTGAGATCGTCGACGCTGAGTTTCATGTCGTCTTCGCCGAGCAGCCAGAGCAGTGCCGTGTCCGATACGCGTCCGCCTTCGTCGGTGAACAGCAGCCAGTAGGGCGGGATGAAGACCAGCACCAGGATCAACAGTGTCTTGTGCAGGTTGGGTTTTTTTTCTGCCATCGGTGGCGTTCGCCTTATCGCTTGCTGAGGAACTCGCCCAGAGGGCAGGGGCGCCCAGGATAGAGATTATCGGCCATGGCGAGGAACAGTTCGGCCGTGGCGAGCGCGTCACTCAGGGCATTGTGGGCGCGGTATTGCGGCAGATTATACCGCGGCCGCAGGTTGAACAGGCGCAGGTCGCCGGGCTGGATGGTGTGGTTGCGCCGTTCGAACACGCGCTGGCCGATCTCCAGGGTGTCGATGACCGGCACGACGAACGGCGCACCGTAGAGCTTGCGGCATGCCGCACTGATGAAGTTCTGCTCGATCGGCGAATAGTGCGCGAGCATCACGCGCCCGGCGAGTCGTTGCAGCACTTCCGGCAGCAGTTCCTCGATCGGTGAACCCGCGGCCGACTGGTCGTCTGTGATCTGGTGGATCACGGCGGACTCGCCGGGGATCGCCTTGTCGACGCGCACGATGCGGTGCCAAGCCGTCGACAACTTCACGCTGAAACCGTCGATATGGACCAGACCGATGCTGAGGATGTCGTCCTTCTTTGGATCGAGCCCCGTGGTCTCGAGGTCGATGGCGACGATTTCGATCTCGCGACAATCGCTTTTCTTGTCGATGAACGGCGTGTCGAGGTAGTCGTGCAACGGGCCCGGCGACACCTTGGCCAGTGCCTGTTTGCGCTGATATTCCTTGCCGAGCAGTCGTGCAAACATCGTCGGTCGGTCACTCAGCCCAGCTTGTCCGCACCAAACCGCTTGACCATCGATTCCTGCATCGTCTGGATCACGCGGAAGGCATGTTTGAGGTGTTCGCGTTCGAGCTCCGAGAGTTCGCGCGGTGGCACATAGTTGTCGGCCGGCTTGCCCTTGCGGATCTGGTCGGCCTGGTGCCGAATGCGCAGCGAGGCGATGAATTCGAGTGCATCTTCGAGATTCTCCGCCATGTCGCTCGACAGTACCTCGCTGCCGGCGCACGCACGCAGACGTTCGACCGTGTTGACCGGCTCCTTGCCCAGCGACAGTGCGAGCAGGCGTGCGATGTCGGTGATCGGGACGATGCCACGGTGCTTGAGGTCGAGCGTGTCGTCGTGCTCGCCGCCGCGTTCGAGCACGAACTGGCGGAAGAAACCCAGCGGCGGACGATGCTGCATCGCATTGGCCATCATGTAGGCGAGGAAGATGCGATTCTCCTGCGATTTCTTCAGGATCAGCTTCTGCAGCGGTGTGAACAGCTCGGTCTTGCCGGTGACCGGGCGCAGGTCGAAGAAGATGCTCGACAGCATCATCGACATGGGTGTCGGGCTCTCGATCCAGCGCGTGAAATAGCCCTGCCAGACCTTCAGCGGCTGGCGCCACTCCGGGTTGGTGGCCATGGCGTTGCCAGGGCAGTAGACGAAGCCACACGCGTTGAGGCCATCGCTGACGAACTTCGCCAGTGACTCGAAATAGGTGTCGTGCTGTGCCTTGTCGAACTCGTCCGCCAGCAGCAGCGCATTGTCCTGGTCGGAGTGCGAACTTTGCTCGTGGCGCGCCTGCGAGCCGCCGGCCATCCACACGTAGGCGACCGGCGGTGGACCGAGTTCGTCCTCGGCCATCTGCAGCAGACGACCCGTGATCGAATCGGTCAGGCACGATACTGCCTCGCCGATGTGACGTGCCGTGACGCTCGCCGCGGCAAGCCGCAGATGCAGGTTCGGCAGGCGCTTGCTGACGTCGACGAGGTCGGCGACGGTCTTCGCCTTGCGCACATCGGCCGCGAGGTAGGCGCTGTTGGCGCTCTGCTGGTTGGCCAGGTCGGTGGCCGTGATCATGCCGATCAGCTTGCCGTTCTGCGTGACCGGCAGGTGATGGAAGCGCGAGCGCGTCATCGTCATCAGCGCCTGCGCCGTCAGCGTGCTGGCTTCGATCGTCTTGGGGTCGAGAGTCATGATCTGGTCGATCGGCTCGGCGCCCGTGAGGCCGATCGCGACGCAGCGTTTGCGCAGGTCGCGGTCGGTGACGAGGCCGACGAGTTCGTCGTTCTGCATGACCATGACCGATGACACGTCCTTGTTGCTCATCAGGGCGGCCGTCTGGCGTATCGTCATGCCGGATTCAACCGTGATCGGTTGTTTACGTATCAGCGAACCGACCTCGATCATCATGGTCGCGACGCTCGGGTCGTCGGATTCCTGGATGGTGTTGATCGCCGCTTTGAGTCGTTCCTTGACGCTCGACGAGAAGTGTTCACTGAACGCGGGTGAGGCACGGCACAGCGCCTTGAGGCGGGCGCAGGTGAGCATGTACAGCAGGGTGTCCTCGGTCGCCTCGCCGCGTGCACATTGCGACAGGTTCACGAGTTGGCACGACACGCTGTAGACATCGCCTTCGCCGAGCTTCTCGCACAGCTCGTCATCGTCGTCATAGATCTCGATGGCGCCGCTGCGCACGATGTACATGAAACCGTCTTTCGGCGGAAAGCCGCTGCCGCGGCGCAGGTAGCGGATCTCGATGTCGGCGGGCAGCTCGTTGAGCAGCTCGTCGCTGAGATAGACGAAAGGATTGCGTTGTTCGAGAAACTGTCGGATCTCGAGCAGTTCGACTTCCATCCCGGGTTCCCGCCATGCCTGTGTCGATGAGCGTGCAGCTTAACAAATGCCGCTGGTGATCGGGCAGCGATTCAGTATTGATTTCTTGTTTGGTGGCGCTGCGCAGCCGTGGCCGCGTGCACCAGACAATGTGCCGATGGTTGTTGCCGCGCAGGCAAAAAAAACCCCGTCTCGAGAGACGGGGTCAAGCCTTCTACAGGGATTGCTTATCAGTGGTCGACGGCGGTGCCGGCACCTTTCGGTACGCGGATGTCTTCGACCAGGTGCTGGATGTGCTCCGGCGGCTCGGCGGTCAGCTTCGACACCACGATGGCGACGACGAAGTTGATCAGTGCGCCAACGGCACCGAACGCGTTCACCGAAATGCCCATGAACCAGCTCTTCGTATAGCCTTCCCACTGCAGCATTTCAGCCGTACCGGGGATGAAGAAGATACCCTTCTCCTGGAACACGTAGAGCATGGTCACGGTGATACCGGAGATCATCCCCCAGATGGCGCCGGCGCGGTTCACCTTCTTGTTGAAGATGCCCATCATCAGCACGGGGAAGATCGACGCCGCGGCGAGACCGAAGGCGATGGCCACGGTACCGGCCGCGAAGCCCGGTGGGTGCAGACCGAAGTAACCGGCCAGGGCGATTGCGCCGACCATCGCGAAACGGCTGGCCAGCAGCTCCGATTTCTCCGAGATGTTCGGGTTGATCATGCCCTTGATCACGTCGTGCGACACGGCCGATGCGATGGCCAACAGCAGACCGGCTGCGGTCGACAGTGCGGCGGCGAGACCACCGGCAACAACGATCGCGATGACCCAGTTCGGCAGACCGGCGATCTCAGGGTTCGCGAGAACCATGATGTCGTTGTCGACCTCGACCATCTCGTTGCCTTTCCAGCCGTAAGACTCGGCCTTCTTGGCCATCTCGGCGTTTTTCTCGTTGTAGTACTGGATACGGCCGTCGCCGTTCTTGTCTTCGTACTTCAAAAGGCCGGTGGCTTCCCACTTGCGGAACCAGTCAGGGACCTTGGCGTATTCGACGTTC
>JAGRHA010000042.1 GCA_020445205.1 Gammaproteobacteria bacterium | reverse complement strand
AGCATAGCCGCTGTCGGACCGTGCGCTGCTGTGGCGCGCGGGAACATCGCTCGCGTTGTTTCTGGCGACATGCCAGACACCGCCGATGCCGTCGCCGTTGCGGTCGCCCGGTCGTACGTCGCCGGCAAAGTAGTACAACGCGCGGTCGTCGAGTGTCGCCTGTGTGCTGCCGTCGTCGCGTCGGATCGGTGCCGATTCCCGCGCACCCAGACGACCTGCGGCGACGGGTGGCCATTGCGCCGCGCACGCGCCGTAGCAGGCGCTGCTGCCGCTGCCGGCGCGGTCCTTGTCGAAGGTGTATAGGGTCATGCCGCGGTCATCGGTGAGATCGCTGGCCACCCCGCTGCGCGTGGATGATGACTGGCAGGCGACGAGCCCGGTAGCGAGCAGGGCGAGCGCGGCGGCATGGGCGATACGGATACGTGGGTTCATGATGCATTCCTCTCGTGTGGTGTGGTCGGTCACCCGGGGCGAGACGGCGACGGTGGTGGCGCTTACCGCCACCCTGTGCCAGCCGCAGATCCCGCAGGCTTGATCACACCTACGCAGTGCGCGGCGCGAGGAGATTCAATTTTCTGCGTCGGTCGCAGTGGAATGTCTGTCAACGCTGGGATGGCAGCGCTCGAAATGATGCACGTCGAAGAAGCGACCTTGCTTGACGACATCGTCGACCATGACCCCGACCTTGGTGAAGCCGCATTTCTGCAATACGCGCATCGATGCGATATTCGGCGCGAGTACCGGTGCGTACACCTTGCGCAGCCGCATTTCGGCAAACGCCTGCTCACACATGCGCTGCAGCGCAAGCGTCGCCAGGCCCTGGCCCCAATACGCCTCACCCAGCCAGTAACCGACCTCGGCGGTGTGACTACGCCAACCCGTCTGCAGTGTCAGGCCGACGCTGCCGACAAACGTGCCGTCGACGTCGATCACCTTGGTGATCATGCCGAGCCCGAGACACCCCTCCCGCACCCACCACTCGGCATCCTCGATCGCGTACGGATACGGAAAGGTGTCGATCAGAAACCGTGACACTTTGGGATTGTTGGCGAGTTGCACGAGACGCGCCGCGTCGTCATCGCGGTAGTCCCTGAGAGTCAGCATGCGGCCCCCTTGCCGTCGCTGTGGTAGCCGTCGCCGAAAACGACGACCGTGACATAGTGAGACGTCGCACGTTGCCGTTGCCGGTAATGCGCATCGTACATCGCTTCAAAGCAGGCCAACGGCATGCGCGAACACGCAGGCCACGCCGACCGGTGCCACATACCGTACCAGCAAGCGCCACGCCGTGAACGTGAAGCGGTCGCTGATACCGAACGTTTCCAATGTCGCGGATCGGCTCACCACCCAACCCGCAAACACCGCGATCAGCATCCCACCCAGTGGCAGCATGACGTTGGACGTGACGAAATCCAACAGGTCGAGAATGCCCTTGCCGAACAACGTGATGTGCGACCAGTTGTTGAGCGACAGCAGGCAGGCGATGCCGAGCAGCCAGATCGTGCCGCCCGCGAGCAGGGTCGCGCGCCTGCGCGTCGCGTGTGTCGCCTCGGCGAGCCATGCCACGGCCGGTTCGAGCACCGAAATGGCGGACGTCCAGGCCGCGATCATGAGCAGGATGAAGAACAATGTTGCGAACAGCCGGCCCGCGGGCAGTTCGGCGAACGCGATCGGCAGCGTCTCGAAGATCAGGCCGGGTCCCACGGCCGGTTCGAGGCCGTTGGCGAAGACGATCGGGAACACGACCATACCCGCGAGCAGCGCGACCAAGGTGTCGATGCCGGCGATGAGCACGGTGCTGCGGCCAACCACGGTGCCCTCCTGCATGTACGCCCCATACACCATGATCGCCCCCATACCGAGGCTCAGGCTGAAGAACGCCTGGCCCATGGCGCTGAGCACGGCTTCACCGGCGCGATTGCCGAACGCGGCGAAATCGGGTTCGAACAGGTAACGCAGACCGCGTACGAAGTCCCCCGTCTGCGCGGCGAACACCACCAGGCCGATCAGCAGCACGAACAGTGTCGGCATCAGCCAGCGGATCGCGCGTTCGAGCCCGCCGCTCACCCCGCGTGCCACGACGAGCATGGCCAGGCCCATGAACAGCGTATGCGAAACGAACAGGCGATACGGATCACCGATCATTGCGCTGAACAGGTCATGGGCACGCGCCGCGTCGAGTCCGGCCAAGCGACCCGCGGCCGCCGACACGGCGTAGTCGAGCGTCCAGCCGCCGATCACGCTGTAGAACGACAGGATCAGTGCGCCCGTGAGCATCCCCAGCCAGCCGATCGAACGCCACGCACCGGCGGCGTTGTGCGCACGCGCGAGTGCCGTCAGTGCACTGACCGGGCTGCCGCGGCCGCGTTTGCCGAGCATGATCTCCGCGGCCATGATCGGTAAGCCGATCGCCGCAATACACAACAGGTAGACAAGCACGAACGCACCGCCACCGTACTCGCCCGCGGTGTACGGGAATCGCCAGATATTACCGAGTCCCACCGCTGAACCCGATGCCGCGAGGATGAACGTCATCCGGTTCGACCACCTGCCCTGAATCACTTCGCCGTGTGCCACGTCGCACTCCTTTCGTCTGTTGTCTGTCGCTACGGATGGGCCTGCGCCAAGGTCGGCGCAACCGGGCCCGTTAGCCGACAACTACGAAGCGACGCCGTCGAAAGGACTCAAAAACAGCGATTCCGGCATCGCACTGCCCGTGCGATGCGGGATTTACCCTGCACGCAAACACTGGTTAGACTGGATTTTTCTGCAGGGAACGGCGCGTGCACGCATGACCCGTCGCGACACACCACTGGCCGCCGCCGACCTGGCCGTGTTGATCGGACGCTGCGCCCTGCGCGACCAGCAGGCTTTGCTTGCGCTCTACGATGCGACCTCGGCGAAACTCTACGGCGTGGTACTTCGTATATTGCAACGGGAGCACTGGGCGGAGGAGGTCCTGCAGGATGTGTACCTCAAGGCATGGCAGGCGGCCGACAGCTACAACGTTGCACGTGGTCAGCCCATGACCTGGCTGATCAACATCGCGCGCAATCGCGCGATCGACTTCCTGCGCGGCGCCGAACATGCGGCGAGCCGGCGCAGCGAGCCGCTCGACGACGAACTGCCGTCGACCCTCGACCCATTGCGTTCGGCCGAGACCGGCGGCGAGATGCAACGCCTTGCCGAGTGCCTGAAACAACTCAAGGACGGTCAGCGCGAGTGCATCCTGATGGTCTATCACCAGGGCTATACGCCGACCGAG
The DNA here is from genome assembly GCA_020445205.1 of Gammaproteobacteria bacterium. Lineage (GTDB taxonomy): Bacteria > Pseudomonadota > Gammaproteobacteria > Chromatiales > Chromatiaceae > Thiosocius. The sequence continues at coordinate 6,393 of JAGRHA010000042.1, read as the reverse complement.
GTGGCGCGCCGTAACCAGCATCCGCTCGGTACGGTGAAGACCTGGATCCGGCGTGGACTCGAACAGCTGCGGAACTGCATGCGCCCATGAAGTACGACGACCCCACGCTGCGGCAGCAACTGGCAGGCGCTTACGCGCTGGGATCGTTGCGCGGCGCCGCGCGCGCCCGTTTCGAGCGTCTGATGACCGACGATGCCGCGCTGCGTCGGCTCGTGGTCGAGTTCCAGGAAGATCTGGCGCCGCTGGCGAGCGATGCGCCCGATGTGCAGCCGCCACCGCGCGTGAGACAGCGACTCGCGGATGCCGTTGTTCCTGCCGTGCGCCAACCCGCGCTGCGTTGGTGGCAGCGCGTCAATCTGTGGCGCGGCCTCGCTGCGGCCAACGGCCTGTTCGCGCTCGCACTCGTGGCGATTGTCGGTACGGGCGTGCTGCAGCAGGCGGCCGTGCCACCTGCCGAACTCGTCTATGTCGGCGTACTCGCGGATGCCCAGGACAGGCCGGGTGTCGCCTTGCTCGCCTACAACCACCCTTTCCGCCTCGAGATCGCGGCCAAGCGTGAGATGCCGGCGTTGCCCGGCAAGGAACTGCGTCTGTGGATCCGCGACCGTGAAACCGGCGAGCCCGAATTCGTTTCGGCGCTGCCACCCGGCAGCAAGGTGCTGCCACTCGATGACGCCGCCTGGCAGCAGCTGCGGCGGGCGAAGGCCCTGATCATTTCGCAGCAAGCGGAAGGCAGCACGGCAGCGGCTCCGGGCGCAGACATCCTGTATGAAGGCGTCTGCGTCAATCTCAAACAGTGGTCGCAAGACGCAGCCAAACCCTAGGGCCTGTCCGCGCCCGCTGGGTGCGTGTGGTGCACGAACCAGGGCCGTCAGGTATCCGGTGTTGCGGCGGGACGACCGTCGTGGTCTCTGCGGCGGTTTCGCGACAATTTGTCGATCACCTTGTTGGCAAACGCCGCTTGGAACGGACCGAGACAGCGGACGTCGCATTACCCGTCGCTGTGATGCGCCCTGGCGCAAAGCCTTGGGCTTGGGGACCCGAAAATCAGCCGCCAGGAGCTCATCGGAAAAAGGATGTAATAACATAACATTTTTCTGTTAGGCTACCGGCGTGAGCTCAGTTGCCGCTTCGCCCAATCCACCCATCCGAACTCGTCGGCACCACGTGTGGCTGGCATGCCTGCTGTTCGCGGCGCAGTTGGTCTTACAACTCCACGTGCTCCAACACCTGGAGAACCTGGATCACGATGAGGCAGAGAATGAGGTCTGCCTGCTGTGCATCCTCGGTGCGGCAACGGACCACGCGAGCATCGATTCCGTCACGCTGGAAGTCGGTCTGAGCAAGCAGACTCAGCCCGTCTCCGTGAGCAGCAACGGCTTTACCACTCCCTCTCTCATCGTCTATCGGGGCCGCGCACCTCCTTCGTCTTCTTCGATCGCATAGTGCTTCCATTCTTTCGCCCGCTCATATGGCGCGGCGAGTTGTATTGCGTCGGAGAAATACAGATGAACAAGACACTGGTGAACGCTGCCGTCGTGGCTGCGTTGTACATTCCCATGAACGCCTCGTCGGCCGGATCGGACGACATCGCAGAACTCAAACGCATGATCGAGCAGATGAAGCAGCAGCATGCGCAGCAGCTCCAGGCGCTCGAGTATCGTGTCCAGCGCGCCGAAGAGCGTGCCGCCGCAGCTGAAGACACGGCGCAGGTCACTGAGACCAAGGTCGCGGCCGTCGAGCAGCAGGTCCAGGCAAAACCCCGCAGTGGCGACAACAGCTTCAACCCCGCGATCAGCCTCGTTCTGCAAGGTGGCTTCGCCTCATACTCGCAGGATCCGGAGGATTTCCATTTCGCGGGTATGCCACTCGGCGGCGAAGCCGGTCTGATGGACGAGGGCCTGGCCTTGTGGGAAACGGAGCTGACGGCTTCAGCCAACATCGACAACCTGTTCTTCGGACAAGCCACACTCGGCCTGCATACCCACGATGGCGAGATCGAGCTTGATGTCGAAGAAGCATTCGTCGACACCCTGTCGCTGCCGGCGGGTCTTGGGCTGCGTTTCGGACGCTTCTACTCGTCTGTCGGCTACCTCAACGAGCACCACACTCACGCGTGGGATTTTGCCGATGCACCGCTGGTCTACCAGGCATTTCTCGGCGGGCAGTACCGCGACGATGGTGTCCGCGCGAGTTGGGTCGCACCGTTGGATTCGTTGTACGTCGAGCTCGGTGCCGAGGCCCTGCGCGGCAATGCCTACCCGGGTGGCGGCAATGCCGGCGACTTCGGTGCGGTGCGCAACCTGTTCGCCAAGGTTGGGGGGGACATCGGCCAAGACAGCAGCTGGCAGGTAGGGGTGTCGCACCTGAATAGCGATGTCAGCGAGCGTTCGGCCGGTGGTCATGCGCACGATCATGGCGGCGAAAGCCCTGTGTTCAGCGGCGATTCGGACCTGACGGTATTCGATGCCGTGTGGAAGACCAGCCTCGGCGGTAATCGAGCACTGATCCTTCAGGGTGAGTACCTGCTGCGCAACGAGGACGGACAGGTGGCACTGAGCGAAGGTGCCGGCGATGCGTCGTTCATCTACGACGGCGAACAGGAAGGCTGGTACCTGCAGGGCATCTTCCAGTTCAACAGACAATGGCGGGCTGGCCTGCGCTACGACCGCCTGAGCGCAGACAACGACTTGGCGATGATCAGCAATACGACGGGCGAGGCCGACGATGACATCTTCGAAGAATCAGGCTACCAGAGCAGCGGCGATGACCCGCATCGTTGGACAACCATGGTCGACTGGTCACCGAGCGAATTCAGTCGTTTGCGCCTGCAGTATGCGCGAGACGATTCGCGCGAAAAGACCGATGACCAGCTGATGCTGCAGTACATCATGACGCTTGGCGCACATGGCGCCCACCGCTATTGACCGGCCGGAGAAAGCTCATGCATTGCAACAATCGATCCCTGATCGGCTTGCTATTTGGGTTGCTGCTCGTCGGTACCGCACAGGCCAAGCTCAACGTGTTCGCCTGTGAGCCCGAGTGGGCGGCACTGGTCACCGAGTTGGCGGGCGAACAGGCCGAGGTGTTCGCGGCGACACATGCGGGACAGGATCCGCACCATGTCCAGGCCCGTCCGTCGCTGATCGCCCGCCTGCGCTCGGCCGATCTTGCCGTATGCACGGGCGCCGAACTGGAAACCGGCTGGATGCCGATGCTGCAACGACGCGCGCGTAATCCGCGGGTACTGCCGGGCCAACCCGGATACTTCGCGGCAACGGGTGCGGTGACTCTGTTGGAGAAGCCCGCCGCGCTCGATCGCGCCGAAGGTGATGTACACGGCGAAGGCAATCCACACGTACAACTCGATCCACGGCGGATGCTCGAGATTGCCGAGGCCCTATCGGCAAGGCTGCAGCAGATCGACGCCGTGAACAGCACGTTGTATCTGCGGCGTTGGCAGGATTTCGCAGCGCGTTGGCAGGTTGCGCTCGCACGCTGGCAGGGTGTGGTTGCCGCGCTGCGGGGCAAACGTGTGGTCGTGCATCACCAGGAATGGGTTTACCTGCTGGATTGGCTTGGCGTGCAGCGCGTGGGCTCGCTGGAGCCCAAACCGGGCATCCCGCCCAACATGGCCCATCTGGCGCAACTCAAACAGCAGTCGGCGGACTTGATCCTGTTGTCGCCGTTGAACGACAAGAAACCGTCTGATTGGCTGCAATCGCAAATGGGGATACCCGCCATCGTGTTGCCGCACACGGTCGGCGCGGTGCCCGGCAGCGACGACCTGTTCAGCTTTTTTGAAACCATCGTCAAGCGGATCACCGCGTTGGGTCACGCATGACGACGATGGACCTCGCGTTGCTCGGACCGCCCCTGCTTGCCGGGGCGGTCGTGCTGAGTACTCACGTGCCATTGGGCCGGCAGGTCCTGGCACGCGGGATCATCTTCATCGACTTGGCCATAGCGCAGCTTGCCGGCCTCGGCGTGATTCTGGTCCACGTCGTCGTCGACGATCCAGCGGGCCCGGTCGTGCAACTTGCCGCTTTCCTGGCGGCGGTCAGCGGTGCGTTGGCCCTTCGGTGGGCTGAACGGTACTGGTCTGATGTGCTCGAGGCGGTGATCGGCGTGGTGTTCGTGCTGGCGGTGACCGCCGCACTGCTGATCCTCGCCAACGACCCGCACGGCGGCGAACGTCTGAAGGAACTGCTGGCAGGCCAGCTGTTGTGGACGACCTATGGTGACTTGTGGCTGCCTGCAATCGTCTCAGTCGGCATCCTTGCGGTGTGGTTCAAGCTGCATGCCGCAAGCAATCCGACCTCGTTCTATGCGCTGTTCGCGCTGAGCGTCACGCTGTCCGTGCAGCTCGTCGGCGTCTATCTCGTGTTCGCGAGCCTGATCATTCCGGCACTCGCGACACGCGGTCGCCGAACGCTGGTAGCGGCATTTGGCGTTGGTTCGGTGGGTTATCTGCTCGGTCTTCTGGGATCGATGGCTACCGACCTACCGACGGGACCTAGCGTGGTCTGGGCAATGGCGATGGCTGGCGTGACGACAGCCCTCTTTCGACGACGAAAGGCGCAGCGCGCGAATGGAACAAGCGGGCGTTAGCCTGGAGAAACGCCCGATGCCCGCTGTCGGGCGAGCACCGGTTCGCATCTGGTCGTCTGGATCGCGCTGGATACCGCTTTCAGCAAACGTTGGTGCACGGCTGATGTTCGTCGGACGTGGGTTGTTCCGCCGGCCGCTTCCGGTATGCAGTGCGGACCACGGCTCCCGACCACGAGCGGAAGGGCTGTTCCGTGTGGATATGGGCGGGGTTGACACATCCTTTCGCTGCCAGCGCCACACGTCGCTTCACGACGTCGAGAGAGTCTGGGATTCAGTGCCGAAGACGCAGGTCAGCCGCGCAACCGGTGCCATGGGCGAACGGTGGTGCCTGCACCGAGCGCAAATGCTGTTTGCCGACGTGGCAACGTGGGCTTACTGAATGGCATGGCGCATTCTTTTGCAGACGTGCTGGTTGCGCGTGCCTCAGTGATTGCGCAAGCGCCCAAGAGACTTCACGTTGGTTCAGGACAGGCTTAAGCTCTGTGTCGTTCCGGTCAAGCCACCTGGCGAATCCGCCATCGTCCTTCCGACGGACGTCGTCGGCGACAATCGACCTAGACGGAGGAATCGCATGGGCAGCAGGATTCTCGCAGCGCTACTCATCCTGTTCGGTCTGTTCGCCGTCGGCGGCGTGCTTTACAAAGAGCGCTCCAGTCTTCGTCTGATGCTGTCGGGTGAACACGTCAGCGGGGTCATCGTCAAGGCGCCCGCCGTCGATGAAGAGAGCATTCCGCACTCGCGTTACAACCTCGCCGGCTCCGGACCCGCGACCGTGTCCGTGCACCATCTGATAGTGCAATTTGACGCACCGGAAGGGCGACAGGAATCGACAACACGAATGACCTACTACGAGATCGACGACCTGGTCGGCGGTACGTTCAACCTCGAGCCGATACGTGGCAGGACGGTCGATGTCCGTTATCTGAAGCGGGACCCGTCGATCAGCGAAGTCGTGCACCCCTTGCCATGGGATACCTTTTGGTACCCGCTGCTGATTGCTGCGGCCAGTATCCTGGGGGGCGTTTTGTTGTGGCGCAAACGACCCGTCGCGGCGCCGCCCGAGGCGTGATGTTCTGCATCACAACGTCGCTACCGAACCCTGTATCGGGTTGCAGCGAAGTCTGCGAGACCTGCTTTTCCCACAACGAAGTTGCGATCCACATGACGGCTTAGGCAATGCATGGTGAGCAACGTCGATGCGGGTGCTGCACGGCGGTCACTCATTTGATCATCAATGCGGCCGATGCCAGAACCATCGCGGATGGTTAGGGTATTCAGCCACCCACGCACGGCCGCGAAAATTCGATCATGGGTATGGGCCACGGGTCTGCCAGGACTTGGCGGGCGAAAGACCAACGCAGAGCGCACATCGCCTGCCCACAGATTGTCGGAAGCAACCGTTGGCCAACGCTGGCCGGCACAACATTCTGGCGAGGGTGCCGAACGTAGCACCCATGTCGCTTGTTGGCCGGAAGCCGGAACTCGTAGCTGCGGCCCCGGGAAAACGTGCCGGACGACAGCTCGCCGGTGGGCTGGGTGGCAGGATCGCGGCCATCGCGGACATTGCCGGTACATCGCCTTTGCCGATCTCGCTGTGTCGAAGCAGACATCACACTTGAAAGCAGCGTGCAGGAGCTTTCGGAGCAACTTCGTCCAGGTGTGCCGGGTCTAGGGGTGCGTAAATCTGAGCATGAAAAAAAATCTCTACGAGCGATCCTTCACGCCTTCACGTACACCCATCCCTGTTGAAGTCGCCTTAGAATCTCTTCCAGAGCGGCGTCT
>JAGRHA010000325.1 GCA_020445205.1 Gammaproteobacteria bacterium | reverse complement strand
AACGTTCCGCGCAGCGCGTGGGTAACCTTGACCCAGGGCGGTGAACTCGCCTTGCCGGTGACCCTGATCAGCCATGTCCTGAGAACGGGCGAGGCCCTGGTGCTGCACGATGCCACGCGAGGGGGCCCATTTTCGCACGATCCCTACATCGTGGAATGCCGACCTGCGTCGGTGTTGTGTGTGCCGCTACGGCGCGAGCGCTTCGAGGGCGTCTTGTACATGGAGAACAATCTGGCCGGCGGTGTTTTCACCGGCGAGCGTGTGGAGGTCATCCGGCTGCTGGCGGCGCAGGCAGCGGTAGCGATCGAGAACGCGCGCCTCTACGAAGAGGTGCAGGACTATTCCAAGACCCTCGAGGACAAGGTCGTCGAACGTACGGCGCGGCTTGAGCAACTCAACCAGGCTTTGAAGGGACTCGCGGAGCGTGATGGTCTCACCGGTGTCGCCAACCGACACCGCGGTGATACCTATCTGGAAGAGGTCTGGGCACGTCTGCGGCGCGAGGAACATGCGCTATCGATCATCATGCTCGACGTGGATCACTTCAAGGCCTTCAACGACAACTATGGCCACCAGGCCGGCGACAGCTGCCTGATCGCCGTGGCGCAGGCGCTCGAGACACAGATGCGGCGGCCGGCCGATATGGCCGTGCGTTTCGGTGGCGAAGAATTCATGTTGATACTGCCCGATACGGACCCGGAGGGCGCACTGTACGTCGCCAACAAGGTGTGTAGGGCGATACAAGCGCTGCAGATTCCGCACGCGCATTCGACGGCAGCCGACGTGGTGACCGTGAGCGTCGGTGCCGCCACGGTCGTGCCGGCGACGGCGGCCGGTGCCGAGCAGTTGATTCGTGATGCCGACACCGCCCTGTACCGGGCAAAGAGGATGGGGCGCAACCAGGTGCAGCAGGCCAGCGCCGAGCGCAACTGATCCGCTACCGATCGAACACAGCAGGAGAATCAAACCGATGACGCAAGCTTCGACATGGCGTTCCCGGCCGACCAATGCCGTCTGGAACGATGCGGACAACTGGGAGCCTCATGGCGTACCTGCGCAAGGCGCCACATTCGCTGCGTCGTCGCAAACGGTGATCAGCTTTACGCCGACATCGGAGGCCACGGTAAGCGACATCGCCTTTGCTGAGAATGCACTGGCGTACACCTTCGAATTCGGTCCTTCCACGACGCCAGCACTTTCTGTTACGGGTGCCGGCATCGACAATCGTTCCGGCAGACAACAGAGCTTCATCGTCGCGGCCACGAGCAGTGGCTTCAAAGACCCGCAATTGGTCTTCCGCAACACGGCAAGCGCCGGTGGCAAAGATGTCTTTTATTGTGCCGGACCGGTCACAGAGCAAGGTTATGGCGGCGGTGTAATCTGCTTTCACGACAAGGCCACGGCAGGCTCGGCCCTGTTCAAAGCATGGACCGGCGCCGGCACGCCACCGAAGCACAATACCGTGGGCGGCGAGGTGAGCTTCTGCGATGCCTCATCGGCCGACAATGCCCGCTTCATGATCTATGGCAGTCTCGGAATCGACGGCGACACGTTCGGCAATGTCGTGTTCCATGATAATGCGACCGCAGCGAATGCCACCTTTACCAATGTCGGTGGCACGGTGTCGGGTGGCGATGGTGGCAACACGCAGTTCTACGGCAACTCCAGCGCAAGCTATGGCGAGTTCTACAATGGCGGCGGAACCCACGATAAGGCCAACGGTGGCGATGTCGCTTTCGATGGCACGGCGAATGCTGACCATGGACGGTTTCACAATTACGCCGCCAAGGCGCAAGGCGCCTACGGTGGCGTCACGAGCTTCAACAACAACCCGCCGAGCATGCCAGCGACCCAAGGCGCATCGGCGGGTCATGGCATGTATTTCAACTACGGCGCACGCGAAGGCGAGCAGGGCGGTGGCGGGCATCTCACGTTCAGCGCGAAGTACGGCACGGCTACCGCAGCGAATGCCAGCATCGTCAACTACGGCAGCAGCATCGAAGGCAAGTCGAGCGCCGGCCATACGATCTTCTCGATCAACCTGCCCACCGAGTACTTCCCGACGGCGGGCGATGCCGTGATTTGGAATCACCCGGCTACCTGTGAAGCGGGGGCGGCCGGCTATACCGAGTTCGCCGTGTACGGCGACGGTGCGGCAGACGCCAATGTGCCGACGGCGGGCAATGCGACGATCGTCAATCTCGGCGGCTACGCCGCGAACGCGGCAGGTGGCTGCACCGTGTTCTCGGGTGCGTCGAGTGCTGGCAATGCTAGGCTGCTCGCGCACGACGGCATGTCGGGTGGCAAGGGCGGCCGCATCGCCTTCTATGGCGACGCCACCGGCGGGACAGCACAGGTGCAGCTGTACGGCAACGGCGAATTGGATCTCGGCAATCACACGGGTGCCATCACGTTGGGTGCACTCGACCTCGATGGCGGCATCATCACGATGCAGCTGGGCACGAACGTCACGAGCCTGAAACTCTCCGACCGACTGACACTCTCAGCGAGTCACGTCACGTTTTCGTTCTGGAAAAAAGATGACGGTGGTTTCGCGTTCGATACGCCGTACACCATCCTCAGCGGCAAGGGGCTCGCCGCGTATGACGCCGATCGCTTCCGTGGCAATCGCATCGACGGCGTCGATCCGGTCTTGAAAATCGAGGGTGATAGTCTCGAAGTGATTTTTGTCCGGCGCTAAGCGGTCGATACAGGGGTGGAGAGTGCCTGATTTCGCTGATTAGGAACGCAACACCCATGTTGAAACGCATCACACAAAGCCCCTATCTCAACCTGTTGAGTGGCCTTATTCTGCTGATAACGTCGGGATACGAAGTGATAGCCCACATCGATGACGCGGCCTTGGGCATCCATCATGGCATCATGCTCTTCAGTCTCATCCAGATCGTCAAGGTGATTCCGGAGATCATGCATGGTCTCACCGAGATCGAAGAAGCGGACGAAACGATGGCACCCGAGTGCTGCCCGATGTGTCCGAACCTGGCCGATGGCACGCTGTCGGCCCACGTGACCCTGCCGTCCACCGCCAGGTCGAACTGACCGAACGCCCAGATTGCCGCCGCATGGCGCCTGGATCCAACGGGGCGTACTAGCGGGTTCGTATCGCACCGTGTCGCAATCGCGTCGGCAGCGAGTGTCACTCGGCACGCACGATCGACGGCCGATTACCCTGCGAGTTGCTACGCGCCGGTTTCTTTCGAGGCAACCGCACCGGACGTGCGCGGTATTGACGCCCGCACAGCAGTCAACGACACCGCATATTACCCACCCGGCAGCTTTTTCTGATTCTCCTGGGGGCACGGGCTGATCCAGTGCCACGGTCGGTGTAGGTCACCACGCGCTGACCACATCGCCTTCTGGACCGACGAGCATCCCATGGCGGGATCTCAGGATGCCGATGTCGTGCGTGACTCCAGCCGCTTCAGGATCAGCAGCAACACGGTACCGATCACCATCGCACCCGTGGCCAGGTAGAGGCCGTGGCTATAGCCGGCCTGCGCTTTCGCCGTGACGGCGATCAATGCCGGTGCGAGGATCTGCGCGATGCTGTAAGAGAACGTCATTCTGCCCATCATCTTGGCTGGACGGCTGGGGTAGTAGCGCCCCGCCATCGTCAGCACCAGGCTAACGATACCGACGAAGGTGCCACCGAACAGCAGCGCGCTGAGCAGCACCGGCAGCAGACTGTTGCTGAGCAGTGGCAGGCCGATGCCGACGATATGCAGCAGGCTGGCGATGATCAGTGCATTGAGATCGCCGGTGACGCGGGCCACGCGATCCCAGATCACGGTAGCGGGAATCGCCGCCAGGCCGACGAGCATGAACGCGAGATTGCCTTCACCCTGTAGCCCCGGCAGTTGCTCGACGATCGCGACGATGAACGTCGCACTCACCACGTAGCCGATCCCGGCACAGAAATATGCGGCCATGAAGACACGCAGAAACAAGGTGCCGGGCGGGCGGTCTTCAAACGCCTTGCCGCCGACCGTCATGTGGCTGTCTTTCGGCCGCGGCAACCAGAACCAGGCCGGGATCGCCAACACCAGGCCAACCGCCGTCAGCCACAGCCATTGTTGATCCCAGACGAAACCGTGTTGCAGCTGGTCGACCAGCACGCTGGTAACGAAGATGCCCATGCCGATACCCGCGAAATGGATGCCGAGCTCGCTGCGGAAGTGGTGTCGCATCAACCAGTTCAGCACCAAACCTGAGCCCAGCATCAGGCCTGCGGCACTGCTGAGTCCGGCGAAGTAGCGCGACACCGACCACACCAGCCAATGCGTGCTGAGTGCCATCATCAGGGTGGTCACGATCGCGAGCACGATGCCGATGCGGTACAGCCGGTCCTTGAGCTGCATGTTCGAGATCAGGGCGCTGATCAGCACGCCACTCAGATATCCCAGGTAGTTGATGCTCGCCAACCACGCACCTTGCTCCGTGGTCAGACCCGCTTGCGCCTGCATCAGCGGCAACATCGGCGTATAGGCGAAGCGCGCGACGCCCATCATGAGGGTCAGGCTGCAGACGCCCGCGATCAGGACCTTGATGCGTTGAGTCGAATAGGACATGGCGGGCGGCACAAAGGGGACAGCGCATCAGCTTAATGCGAGCCTCACCCGCCGGGCAATGGCATCGGTTGCGCCATGCGCACGCTCATGGGCCGGTGGCCGCAGGCATCCGCTGTACGATTCGACGCCGCGCTCGACGGGCCGCCATTCACGCCCGTACGGCGAGTGCAGAAATGGCGGAAATCGTGCCATGCGTGACCGCGCCGGGCCCATTACCCCGAGCACGGGATCGGCGCGGCGCGATGTCGGAAAGAACTATGATGTGTCTAACGCAACCGGGACGAAGGACGCCTATGGACGACACTGCGTTT
>JAGRHA010000324.1 GCA_020445205.1 Gammaproteobacteria bacterium | reverse complement strand
TGCCGCCGGCGGTGCTCAATTTCATGCTGGCCGAGCGCTACAACGTGGAACCACACAAGGTGGCTGCGATCGTGTTGCTCGGCAACCTCGCGAGCCTTGCCGTCATCCCCGCCGTGTTGTTGCTCGTTCTCGAGTGACAGCGCATGCACGGGGCTTCGTTGCCCCGTGCAAACGTCCATCACTCGCTGATTTCGGCCTTCTCGATGACGATCGGTTCGACCGGTACGTCGGAGTGGCCGGCGCGGTTGGTCGTGTCGACACCTTTGATCGCATTGATGACATCCATGCCTTCGACAACCTTGCCGAACACGCAGTAGCCCCATCCATCCTGGCCGGGGTAGTCGAGGAAGGCGTTGTCCTTCACGTTGATGAAGAACTGTGCACTCGCCGAGTGCGGCGCCATGGTACGTGCCATGGCGATGCTGCCGGTCACGTTGCCGAGGCCGTTCTTGGCTTCGTTCTCGATCGGCTCGCGGGTCGCTTTTTGCATCATGTCGGGCATGAAACCGCCACCCTGGATCATGAAATTATTGATCACACGGTGAAAGATGGTGCCGTCGTAGTGGCCGTCACGTACGTACTGCTCGAAGTTGGCGCAGGTCTTCGGCGCTTTTTCGTGGTCGAGTTCGATGACGATGTCGCCGAGATGGGTTTTTAGGGTAATCATGCGCTAGCTCCTGGGTTGTCTGGCGGGGCGGTGCTTCGGTTCCGGCGTCATTCAACGCGGGTTACGGATTCAATGAGGACGGTTTCTGTCGGTACGTCACGGTGTCCGTTCTGCGCACCCGTGGGCACATTGGCGATCGCGTCGACCACGTCCATGCCCTCGGTGACTTCGCCGAATACCGCGTATCCCCAGCCATCCGGCCTTGGATAGTCGAGACCGTCATTGTCGCGGTGGTTGATGAAGAATTGCGCGGTGGCCGAATTCGGGTTGCTGGTCCTGGCCATCGCGATGGTGCCACGGCGGTTCTTGAGGCCGTTCTTGGCCTCGTTCTCGATCGGCTCATGCGTCGGCTTTTTCTGCATGTCCGGCGTCAGACCGCCACCCTGAATCATGAAACCTTCGATGACACGGTGGAAAATCGTGCCGTTGAAGAAACCTTCGTCGACATAGCCGAGAAAATTGGCCACCGTCGCCGGGGCGTGTTCCTGGTCGAGTTCGAGCACGATCTCGCCTTTGCTCGTCACCATCTTGACTTTGGGGGCGTCGTCGGCGCGTGCGGGTAGGGCCAGTGCGAGGCCGATGAGGCATGCGGTCAGGAAGGAAGCTGTCTTCATCAGGGATTCCGTAGCAGGTCGAAGAGGCGCGTATTCTAGCGGTGATGGGCGGGGGCAAAAAGCCCCGCAGGATGCCTGTGCGACGTGCTATCCCGGCGTGCTTTCGACGAACGCCGGCTGCACAACCGGTTCGTAGATGGTGTAGCGATTGCTGCCGAGGTTTTTCGCGCTGTACATCGCACGGTCGGCCGCGTTCATGATGCCTGCGGGGTCTTCACCGTGGTGCGGCGCCAAGGCGATGCCGATGCTGATGCCGATGTCGGCGGCAATCTCTCCGTGCACGAAGGGTTGCGTAAATGCGGCGATGATATGCGCAGCCGCGTGTTCGCATTGCTGGATGCCCTCGACGCCTGTCACCAGGGCGACGAACTCGTCGCCGCCGATGCGCGCGACGGTGTCGATACCGCGCAAGCGACTGCGGATCCGGCCCGCTGCCATCATCAGCAGCTGGTCGCCGATGTCATGGCCGTGCTCGTCGTTGACGGTCTTGAAACCGTCGAGATCCATGTACAGCAGCGCAAAGGCGTCGTCTTGAGCAAAGCAGCGTTCGACGTGTTCGGTGAACGCCGTGCGGTTGAGCAGCCCGGTCAAACTGTCATGCAGCGCCATGTGGCGTAAATTGCCGACATTGTCGTGCAGGCGTGCGGCGACACGCCTGTTGGTGTGGTAGCTGAGCATGCCGACACCGGTCGCGGCGAGCACCGACGCAAACACCGTCAGTAACGTTGTACGAAACACCTCCTGGTAGGCCTCGTTCGCCGCCTGGATGGTGGCCTGCGTGGTTGCCGTCTGCAGCTCGCGCAGTGCAGCGAATGTTGCACTGCCTTCGAGGTGCAGTGCGCCGAGCTCGTCAACGTAAAGCGCGCGCGCGCGATCGAACTCGCCGCGGCGCGCGAGGTCGGCGATGCGGTCATGCAGATCGACGGCAACGGCGACGATTTCGTCCTGGCGTGCCATGACATCGTGCTCTGCCCGGGTCTCGAGCATCGCACGCGTCTTGTTGCGCCCGTGGCCGACGTCGTAACCGTACTTGAGGTAATCGAGGAAGACCCTGTCCTGCCGGAAGGGTTCCGTCTCGAGGATCATTAGCTGTACCGTGTCAGCGCGCCGCAGCGATGCCATCTGGGTGTCGGTGATGGTGACGAGTTTGGCGAGCTGGGTCGCGACGACCTGCTCGAGTTCGGCGTGTGTCGCGCGTAGTTCGTTGAGGGCATGTGCCACGCTCATGACCAGCAGCGAAAAAGCCGCCACGTAGGCGAGCGTGGTCGCGGTGCGAAGGCGGCGGATCTGCCCTTCTACGGCATTTTCGAACGCATGCTTGTTGCCCACGACCCTGTTGTCCTTAACGACCGTTCGCGACGGCCTTGTCGTTGTTGTTGCGGTGCCCAGGAAGCGGATGCGCGCGTCGGGTTGGCGGTGCCGCTGGCGCGCACCGGCGACCGCGAAGCAGGCCCGGTTTCGGTTAGTATGCACCCATCCCGGCCGATTGCTCTGCAGTGAAACGTCAGAAATCAAAATGCTAAATCTTTACAATGACCTGAGTCGTCGCAAGGAACCTTTCGTCCCGCTCGAGCAGGGCAAGGTCCGCATGTATGTCTGCGGTATGACGGTCTACGACCTCTGTCATCTGGGCCACGCGCGCGTGATGGTGGTGTTCGACGTCGTCGCACGCTACCTGCGCTCGCTCGGCTTCGATGTAACCTACGTGCGCAACATCACCGATATCGACGACAAAATCATCAACCGCGCCAATGAGCGAGGCGAGGCCTTCCATGTGCTGACCGAACACTTCATCGGCGCCATGCACGAAGATGCCGGAGCGTTGGGGGTTCTCCCGCCAGATCAAGAGCCTAGGGCGACAGAACACCTGCCAGACATCATCGGGATGATCACGCGACTGATCGAGCGCGGGCACGCCTATGTCGCGGAGAATGGCGACGTATATTATGACGTCAGAAGTTTTCCGGCATACGGCAAGCTGTCGGGGAAATCGATCGAAGACCTGCAGGCAGGGGCCCGCGTCGAACCCGGAGAAGGCAAGCGCGACCCGCTCGATTTCGCACTGTGGAAAGCCGCGAAACCCGACGAACCGTCGTGGTCGTCGCCATGGGGCGACGGTCGGCCCGGTTGGCACATCGAGTGTTCGGCGATGTCGACCAAGTCGCTGGGTGACACCTTCGATATCCATGGCGGCGGCGCCGATCTGACGTTTCCGCACCACGAAAACGAAATTGCCCAGTCCGAGGGTGCCACGGGCCATCCATTCGTCAAGTACTGGATGCACAACGGTTTCGTTCGCATCAACGACGAGAAAATGTCGAAATCGCTCGGAAACTTCTTCACGGTGCGTGAGATTCTGGAACGCTACCGTGCCGAGGAGGTGCGCTATTTCATCCTCACCAGCCAGTACCGCAGCCCGCTGAACTACGGGGATGAGCAGCTCGACAATGCGCGCGCGGCGTTAACGCGTTTCTATACCGCCCTGCGGGGTCTGACGGACGCCGAACCCGCACGCGGCGAAGCCTCCGAGGCGCAGTTCCATGCGGCGATGCAGGATGATTTCAACACGCCCGAGGCGCTGGCCGCGCTGTTCGAGCTCGTGCGGGAGATCAATCGTGTGCGCAATGACGACCCGTCGCGTGCTGCCGCGCTCGGCGCCTTGTTGCGCGAGCTCGGAGGGTTGCTCGGCATCCTGGGCGACGATCCCGAGCACTATCTGCGCGGCGGTGAACCCGGCGAAGGTGCGCTCGATGACGAACGCATCGGCGGGCTGATCGACGAACGTGCCGCGGCCAAACAGTCGCGCGATTGGGCCAGGGCCGACGCCATTCGTGATCAGTTGAAGGAAGCAGGGATCGTCCTCGAAGACTCACCGAGCGGCACCACGTGGCGGCGCGGATGAAAAAGCACGCGGTCGAGCGGCAATTTCGCGTGTTCTACCGTGACTACGCCAACAACGTGGCCATCTCATCGGCGCAACCGGAAGCCTTGGCCGCCGGGCGCCTCGCGCCGCTGGCCGAACGTTTGCTCACAGAGCGCGACAATTTTCTCGGCATCGTCGACACCGAAGACACGATCTTGCAGTGTTACCTCGACGACGATGGCAACAGTGTCGCGTTGGAACTGGTGTTTCCCGAAGCCCACGGTTGTCTGCGCCAGCGCGTGCCGCGAAGCCAGGCTCTGGCGTTGCTCGACGATCTGCCGGATACCTTCGACGCGAATCTGCTGCACGGAGCCCAGTACATTGACTGAACATGCCATGGTTCCGACCGCAACCGCCGCTGTCGTCTCCGACATCCACCCCGTGGAGCTGCGCGGTGATATCGACGCCGCGCTGGGTCTCAGCGGTGCCGCGATCG
>JAGRHA010000323.1 GCA_020445205.1 Gammaproteobacteria bacterium | reverse complement strand
TCACCGGCGTGCCGGTGTTCGCGACGACGATCAAGCAGCAGGTCGCCAGCGACATCCACCGCGTCGGCACATTGTCGACCCTGGCCGTGGTGCTGACGTTCCTTGTCGCCTTTCGCTCATTGCGCAGCCTGTTGCTGACATCGCTGCTGCTGTGCACGACAGTCGCGGCGGCCTTGCTGGTGACACAGCTCGTGTTCGGCTTCGTGCACGGACTCACACTGGCCCTCGGCATCACGCTGATTGGCGTGTGTATCGACTATTTCATCCATGGCATGGTGCACATGGCGACGGAGACCGGCGCGGCGAGACGGGCCGCCATGCGACGCATCTGGCCGTCGCTGGCGCTCGGCGGAATGACCACGCTGGTCGGGTATGTCGCCGTCAGCCTGAGCGGCTTCCCGGGACTGCAGCAGATCGCGGTGTTCTCGGCCGCCGGCATACTGGCTGCGCTGTCGCTCACGCGCTATGTCCTGCCCATGCTCATGGACAGTCTCGCGCTCACGCTCGAGCCACGCTGGCAACCCGACCGCCTGCTGACCCTGCTCGACAGACCACGCCTGAAGCCGGCGGCGTACATCGTCGCATTGGGCTGCCTGGCCGTCGGTCTGCCGCAACTGCACTGGAGCCACGATCTCGGCGCGCTCGCGCCCGCGGTCGAGGACCTGAAACAGCGTGATCAGGCATTGCGCGCACAGCTCGCGAGTTTCGAACCCGGTCGTTTCATCCTCGTCGAGGCGGCGACGACGGAGCAGGCACTGGTGTCGGCCATCGAGGTCCAGCGCCGCCTCGAAGTGATGAAAAGCGAAGGACAGCTGCAGGGCTTCTCGCCCGTCTTTCCATGGATCGCGCCACTGGCCATCCAGCGTGACAACCAGATCGCCTGGAATGCGCTGCTCGACAGCGGCCTGCAACAACGCTGGTTGCAGGCACTCGATGCGCAGGGGCTGGCGGCCGCGGCATTTCCGCAGCTGTCACGCGCCACCGATGCCGGCATTTCGCTCGACGATCTGGCGGGTATCCCGGCGTGGGAGTTCCTGTCACGCCAGTTCATCGCCGGCGACGCGGCCAGTACGGCGGCAATCTGGCTCGGCAAACACGATCCCGCGCGTGTCGCGGCAAGCGTTGCCGATATCCCCGGGGCGCGTTATTTCAGTCAGAAAGACCACGTCCAGACCCTCGCCAACCGCTACCGCGACACGGCCGCGCGCCTGTTGTTGTTTGGTGCCGCCGGTATCGCGTTGCTGCTGTTGCTGCGCTTCCGCACATGGCGCGACACGGCCCGAGTGCTGGCACCTGCAGCACTCGCCGTACTGACCGTGATCGGTGCCTGGAGCCTCAGTGGTACAGGATTGACGTTCATGCACCTCATCGGCCTGTTGTTGGCAACGGCGATCTGCGTGGACTACGGGATATTCTTCCTGGAAAATCGTGGTGGCAGCCGGCGCGTGACCTACCGCGCCATCCTCGTTTCGGGGGTGACGACCGCAGCGTCGTTCGGCTGCCTGGCGGCGGCCGACAATCCGGCCTTGCTGGCACTGGCGGGTACGGTCACGCCGGGCGTGATCATGGGTTTCCTCCTGTGTCCGATCCTGCTCGGCGACAGTACGACACCGACGCAACGCACTTAGACGACTGACCATGGCGAAGCCGATTTCCAATCATGCCCAGCACGCCCTGCCGATCACGGCGTGCGCCGCCGTCACTGCGTGCGGTATCGGGACGCGTGCTTTGCATGACGGCCTGCTGCAGAACGTCCACCGACTGCGCGTACCACGACTTTTTGCACTGGATTTTGCAACCTATGTCGGCGAGGTCGCCGACGAGTTGCCAGCGCTGGCGGCCGACAGCGTCGCGTTCGACACACGCAATGCGCGCCTTGCGTTGGCGGCCATGCAGCATGCCCCCGACGGCCTGCTACCGGCACTCGCCGAGGCCGTCGAACGCTATGGCATTGATCGCATCGGTGTCGTCATCGGCACCAGCACCTCGGGAATGTACGAGACCGAGCAGGCGTTCGCCCACCGCCATGAGCATGGCCGCTTCCCCGACCACTATCACTTCGAACGCCAGCATGCGTGGAATGCAACGGCGGACTTCATCCGCAGTTACCTGCAGCTGGGGGGTCCGTGCTACACGATCTCGACGGCGTGTTCTTCGGGCAGCAAGGCCCTCATCGTCGCCCAGCGCCTTATCCGTACGGGTGTTTGCGACGCCGTCATCGCCGGTGGTGTGGATTCGCTGTGTCGCCTGACCTGTTACGGCTTCAAGAGCCTCGAACTCACGGCCGAACAGCCATGCACACCGCTCGACCGTGACCGCAACGGCATCAGTCTCGGCGAAGGCGGTGCACTGATGCTGCTCGAACGGACACGCGAAGCACTGAATGACCGCGTGCACTTGCTCGGCTGCGGCGAATCGTCCGACGCACACCACATGACCGCACCGCACCAGCAAGGCAAAGGGGCACTGTTGGCCATGCAGCAGGCGTTGGCCGCGGCCGGGCGTGACCCACGGCAGATCGATTACGTGAATCTGCATGCCACGGGCACGCCACAGAACGATCGCGCCGAAATGCTCGCCATGCAGCAGCTGTTCGACGACGCGGTGCAGTGCAGTGGCACCAAGGGGCTGACGGGTCATACCCTTGGCGCAGCCGGTGCGATCGAGGCGGCCATCTGCTGGCTGAGCCTGCAACAGCAATTCCGCCCCGGTACCTGTGGCCTGCAGCAGGTCGATCCCGAATTCCAGCGCCCGGTCATCAGCGCACCGCAGCCGCGCGCGGCGCTGCGCAACGTCATGTGCAACAACTTCGGTTTTGGCGGCAACAACTCCTCGCTGGTACTGGGATATGTCGATGCCTGATACACGACCGACGTCGTTCAGCGTGGGCATCGCCGGTCACGGTGCCTGCATACCGGATACCGCAGCGGCTCAGGCGCTGGACATCCGCGACGCCGAACTCGATCTTTCGCTGCTACCTGCGATGGTGCGCCGGCGCACGAGCGAGGCCACGCGTATCGCGATATCGGCCGCCACGCGCGCGTGCCGCGACGCCGGATCGACACTCGACATGCCGGGCGTGTTCGTGTCCGCGATCGGGGAAGCCGCGACCACGGAAAAACTCTGCCAGTCGATCACGCAGTGTGCGTTTCCCTTGTCGCCAACCCTGTTTCATAACTCGGTGCACAACACGGCGGCGGGCTACTGGAGCATCGCGGCCAAGTCCATGGCGCCGATGCAGGCGATGTCGGCATTGAATGGTTGCGTGACGCTCGGTCTGCTCGAGGCATGGACGCAGATCGTTTGCGGCGCCGAACGCGTACTGCTGGTGTGTTACGACGAAAGCACGCCACGTGACTGGCCGCCAGGTTTCGACTGGCAACCCAGCGCCATGGCACTGGTCCTCGAAGCGGCGTCGGCGCGGCACCCGAGCTTGCGCGTGCCACTGCACGCGGACCGGACGGCCAGCGCCGACTGCCTCACCCGGTTTGCGCAGCACAACCCGATCGCCGACGCGCTGCCGCTTGTCGCGCATCTGCAGCACGGCCAACCCGGACGTTATGTCATCGCGCTCGATCCCTGTATCGAGCAGGGCCGTGGGCAGCTCGAAATCGCATGATCACGGACAAACAAATCGCCAATTTGCTGCCGCATACTGCGCCGATGCTGATGATCACCGAGCTCGTGAACTACAGCAGCGACGCCATCCATTGCCGCTGTACCCTCGCGGCCGACAACCCGCTGCTGCAGGACGAGCGACTGCCCGCGCTCGCCGGACTCGAGCTGCTCGCGCAGGGGGCCGGATTGCTG
>JAGRHA010000041.1 GCA_020445205.1 Gammaproteobacteria bacterium | reverse complement strand
TGCAGCGTCCGCACATCGCCCGCCGTGTCCTTATACTCGAGCGTCACTTGCTCAGCATCCCGACCCTGGCTGTAACGCGCAACGATGCGTGCCGCGAGTTCGACGTCGCCGGGTTGCAGCACGCCATCGAGCAGCGCGAACGGGCCGGCGTGACTGACCATCGTGAGGTTCGGATACTGTTTGCGGTAGCCGGAGAGAAAGTTGCCCTCGCCTTCTTCGCGCGCAACGATGATCTTGAAGTTGGGGGCCGGGCGGATATGCCGTCCCACCTTGAGCAACATGATGTCGTCGAGCTCGTAACGCCGTGCACCGCGCGACTGCCAGAGATCCTGCAATTTGACGGTGTAGTTGGCGTCGGTCAGGAAACAGCAGCCGCCGGCGGGTTGCGCGTAGTCGGTAAAGCCGTATTCGGCTGCCAACGCCATCTGCGGTTTGCGGCTGCGCCCGGAAAAACCATGCAGCTGTTCTCGCTTGATCCACCCTTCGCGCTCCGGCAGCGTCGGCGGCAGATTGCGTGCACTCAGTGGTCTCAGCAGGCGGTCTTCGATGCCGGAATCGCGCTGCACCACGGGCATGGTGTCCTTGCGTTGCGACTTCGGCCGCTGACCCACGACTTCGCCGGTGATCACGAAGTCGAAACCGTGCTCGTCGATCCATTCGCGTGCTTTGCGCACCATGAAGATCTTGCAGTCGAGGCACGGATTGAGATTTGCGCCATAGCCGTAGCGCGGGTTGTAGACGACATCTCTGTATTCGTCGACGACGTCGATGAGATGCAATTTGATGCCGAGGGTTTCGGCAACCCACAGGGCGTTGTTGCGTTTCGGCTTGGCGCGGTCCTGTTTGCGGATCGCGTGCGTGTGGCCTTCGACACAGAAGCCCGTGAAGAAATTGATGCCCTCGACATGAACCCCCTGCTCGAGCACGACCTTCGCGGCAAGCAGTGAATCGAGTCCGCCGGAGATCAGCGCCAGGGCTTTGGGATGCTTACTCATCGAAATACGCGGCGTCCGCTGAAAAGCGGGACATTATAAGGATAGACAGCGGTGTGGGCTGTATAATCGCGGGTTTTCGCCAGACCATCACTGACACGGGTTTTCGAGAATAATGAGCGACAAGGCGGACGTTTCCACCTTTCAGGGTCTGATCTTCGCGTTGCAGCGTTATTGGGCCGAACAGGGTTGCGCGATTCTGCAGCCGTACGACATGGAGATGGGCGCCGGTACCTTCCATACCGCGACCTTTTTGCGTTCGATCGGCCCGGAGCCGTGGAACGCGGCTTACGTGCAGCCTTCGCGGCGTCCCACCGACGGCCGCTACGGCGAGAACCCGAACCGCCTGCAGCACTATTACCAATTCCAGGTGGTAATGAAGCCATCGCCGCTCGACATCCAGGAGCTGTACCTGGGTTCGCTGCGCATGATGGGAATCGATCCGCTGGTGCACGACATCCGTTTCGTCGAGGACAACTGGGAGTCGCCGACGCTCGGTGCCTGGGGGCTCGGCTGGGAGGTCTGGCTCAATGGCATGGAGGTCACCCAGTTCACCTATTTCCAGCAGGTCGGTGGTCTCGATTGTCGTCCCGTGACGGGCGAGATCACCTACGGTCTCGAACGTATCGCGATGTACCTGCAGGGTGTCGAGTCGGTTTTCGACCTCGTCTGGACACACGGCCCACAAGGTCCGGTGACCTACCGTGACGTATTCCATCAAAACGAGGTGGAGCAGTCAGCGTACAACTTCGAACATGCCGATGTCGGATTCCTGTTTACCTTGTTCGACCAATGCGAAAAAGACTCGAAGCGCCTGATCGAAGCCGGTCTGCCGCTGCCCGCCTACGAACAGGTGCTCAAGGCCTCGCATGCCTTCAATCTGCTCGACGCCCGCCATGCCATCTCGGTCAGTGAGCGCCAGCGCTACATCCTGCGCGTACGCACGCTCGCACGCGACGTCGCCCAGGCGTTCTACGATTCGCGCGAGGCGCTCGGCTTCCCCATGGCGGTAACGGCCAAGGAGGTTGCGAATGGCTGAGAACACGGCAAGCCTGCTGTTCGAGCTTGGCACGGAAGAGTTGCCACCAAGGGCGCTGCGCAACCTGTCGGCGACACTGCAGGCCGAATTCGTTCGGGGCCTGGACGACGCCGGACTGGATCATGGCGAAGTAACTGCTTACTCCACGCCGCGCCGCCTGGCGCTGCTGGTGCGTGAATGTGCCATTGCGCAACCCGATCGCGATGTCGAACGTCGCGGTCCGGCGCTGCAGGCGGCATTCGATGCCGACGGCAAGCCGACCAAGGCGGCCGAAGGTTTCGCACGCTCGTGCGGCACCACAGTCGACCAGCTGCAAGAGCAGGAGACCGACAAAGGCACCTGGCTGGTGTTCAAAGTACGCCAGGAAGGTCGACCGGCCGCGGAACTGCTACCCGCGATCGCCGAGAACGCCCTCAACAAGCTACCGATCCCCAAACGCATGCGCTGGGGGTCCTCGGAGGCACAGTTCGTACGACCCGTGCACTGGCTGGTGTTCCTGCTGGGTGACAAGGTCGTGCCGTGTACGCTGCTCGACGCCAACTCAGGCAACGTCACGTTTGGCCATCGCTTCCACCATCCTACCGGCATCACGCTGTACAACCCGGAGGACTACGCGGAGGTACTCGAGTCGCTGGGAAAAGTGATCGCTCACTTCGATAGTCGGCGGGCACGTATCAAACAGTATGTGGAAGAAGCCGCTGCCGCGTTGAGTGGAAAGGCTGACCTCGATGCCGACCTGCTCGACGAGGTCACGGCGTTGAACGAGTGGCCGCAACCGATCACGGGCGGTTTCGAGGAGCGCTTCCTCGCCGTGCCGCAGGAAGCCTTGGTGGCGACCATGAAGTCGAACCAGAAATACTTCCCTGTGTTCGATCGCGACGGCAAACTGATGAATCACTTCATCACCATTGCCAATATCGACAGCAGCAATCCGGCCCTGATCCGCGAGGGCAACGAGCGCGTGGTGCGGCCACGCCTGGCCGACGCGATGTTTTTCTGGGAGCAGGACGGCAAGCGTCGTCTCGCCGACCACATCGAGCGCCTCGATCAGGTCGTGTTCCAGAAAGGTCTCGGCAGCATGCGCGACAAGTCGGATCGGGTCGCCGCCCTTGCCGAACTCATCGCCGATCACATCGGTGGCGATCGCGTATTGGCGCGCCGAGCCGGCGAACTCAGTCGCTGCGATCTCATGACCGAGATGGTGTTCGAGTTCCCGGAAATGCAGGGCATCATGGGCCGCTACCAGGCGTTCCGAGACGGTGAGCCCGCCGAACTGGCCCAAGCGATGGACGAGTTCTACATGCCGCGGTTCTCGGGCGACGATCTGCCGCAGACACGTACGGGCATCGCCATCGCGCTCGCGGAGCGCATCGACACCCTGGTCGGTGTTTTCGGTATCGGCATGAAACCGACGGGCGACAAGGATCCCTTCGCGCTGCGGCGCGCTGCTCTGGGCGCATTGCGCATATTGCGTGAACATGCCCTGGCACTCGATCTTCGCTGGTTGCTCGCCGCCGCTGCCGATCACCTCGGTCGTGCCATCAAGGACGCGGACACGGTACAAACGGTGTACGAGTTCATGCTCGAGCGCCTCAAGGGTCTGTATCTCGAGGACGGAACGCCGCTCGAGGTATTCGAGGCCGTGGCAGCAGTCCACCCGGCGACGATCGCCGATTTCGAGCACCGCGTACGTGCGGTCAGTGATTTCCGCAAGCTGCCCGAAGCCGAGGCGCTTGCCGCTGCCAACAAGCGCATCGCCAACATCCTCAAGAAAGTCGATGGCGCAATTCCCGAAACCGTCGACGCCGGGTTGTTCGAACTGACGGCTGAGAAAGAACTTGCCGACCGCATCCTCGCGGTAGAGCAGCGTGTCGCACCCTTGATGGCAGACGCAAATTACGGCGCCAGCCTGCAGGCACTTTCGCATCTGCGTGAGCCCGTCGACCGCTTCTTCGACGACGTGATGGTAATGGCCGAAAAGCCTGAGGTACGCGACAACCGCCTGGCGATGCTGCAGTCGCTCGCGCGCCAGTTTTTGCAGGTCGCAGACATCTCCGTGTTGCAGGTCTAGTGCATGCAGGATGAACGACGCAGCGATTCCTGGGCGGCAATGATGGCCGCCGTGCAGGCATTTCACGACAAGCACGATTTCCGCAACAATGGCGGGGAGGAGCTGACCTACCGTGTTGCCCTGATGGCGGAGGAACTCGGCGAGGTGTCTTCGTGTGTCACCAAGGGTAAGTCGCCGTCCGCCCTGGTCGAGGAACTGGAAGACCTGCTGATCCTGGTCATGGGGACGGATATCGCGACCGGCCTCGACCTCAATAAGGCATTCTGGGACAAGATGGACAAGCTCATGCAGCGCGATGCCCGCATGGTGGATGGGCGAATCCGCGTTTCCGAGTTTCGCGATGTCGACTGACGACTGCGCCCAGCGGCACGGCGGTGGGGAATCGCGATGACACGGCTGCCGAAATTGGTCATTCTCGACCGAGACGGTGTCGTCAACCACGATTCGGACGACTATATCCGTTCAGTCGATGAGTGGGTGCCCATCGAAGGCAGCCTGGAGGCTATCGCGCGCCTCAATCATGCCGGTGTACTGGTTGCCGTCGCCACCAACCAGTCCGGTATCGCACGTGGCTATTTCACGATCGATGAGCTGAACCGCATGCACGCGAAGTTTCAACAGGCTCTGGCCCGCGTCGGTGGTCACATCGACGGCATCTTCTTCTGCCCGCATGCCCCGGACGATGGCTGCAGCTGCCGCAAACCGGCACCCGGTCTATTGCGTTCGATAAGCCTGCGTTTTTCGGTCGCACTCGATCGCGTGCCGTTCATTGGCGACACACGTGCCGACGTCGAGGCTGCGCGCGCGGCGCGCGCCATCCCGATGCTGGTCCAGACTGGAAAAGGTGAGCGCACACTTTCGCAGCATCCCCAGTTTTCTGTTCTTCCCGTGTTCGCGGACCTGCGTGAAGCCGTCGACCATATTCTCGCGCGCGGAGTCAGCCGATGATCCTGCTGCGTTCGGTTATCTACTTCGCGACGATGGTGATCAGCGTCGTCGTATTCGGCCTCACGATCGCACTGGTGGGGTGGTTCGTACCCGGTGTTGTGAGCGATCGGCTCGCCACGACATGGGGCCGCGTAAACCTGTGGTTGCAGCGTACGATCTGCGGTCTCGGATACCGGCTCGAAGGCGCGGAGAATCTGCCGGACGGGCCGTGCATCATCATGGCGAAGCACCAATCGACGTGGGAGACCATCGGGCTGCGCGGCTTGTTGAAACCGGAGCAATCCTGGGTACTCAAGCAGGAGCTGATGCGCATCCCTATCTTCGGTTGGGGATTGCGTTTCGCGCGTTCAATTCCGATCGACCGCGCCGCAGGCCGCAAGGCCGTGTTCAAGGTCGTGGACGATGGCAAAGCACGGCTCGCGGAAGGCCGTTACGTGATCATCTTCCCCGAAGGAACGCGCACAGCGCCCGGTGAACGCAAACGCTATGGCGTCGGCGGTGCGGTACTTGCCGAGCGCTCGGGTGTTGCTGTCGTCCCGATCGCGCACAATGCCGGTGTGTTCTGGCGGCGGCGTGGTGTGAAAAAGTACCCCGGAACCATCCAAGTCAAGGTGGGACCGCCGATCACCAGTGAAGGACGGAAAGCCGCTGAGATCATGCGGGACGTGGAGGAATGGATTGAAGCGGAAGTCGAAAAGATGCCACAGGCAACGGAATAATCGTAAGTAGTCACTTACTTACTTCGTTTTCAATTACTCCGTGATCGATGTCGCGCCACATATCTGGAGCACCGGTTTGGTGCGCCAGAGACGGGGATAAAGCTGTGGAAAAAATCGTGGATAAAATCGTATCCGCGATATCGCCGCTGCTCAGATATCGAGGTTCTCCACCGTGAGCGCATTGCGCTCGATGAACTCGCGTCTCGGCTCGACCTGGTCGCCCATCAGGGTTGTGAAGATCTGGTCGGATCCAACCACATCTTCGATGTTTACTCGCAGCAACCGACGAGTGTTCGGATCCATCGTGGTTTCCCACAGCTGTTCCGGATTCATCTCACCCAGACCCTTGTAACGCTGGATGTGCTGACCACGCTTGGCTTCCTCCATGAGCCATTGCAGCGCTTCGGCGAAGCTCTTGACGGGTTTCTGCTTGTCGCCGCGCTGAATCTCCGCATCTTCACCAAGTAGGCCATCGAGGTGATCGGCCATCTCGGCGAGTTTGTGGTAATCGCCGCTATGGAAGAATTCCACGGGTAGCAAGCGTTCATTGGCTATGCCGTGCGTCCAATGGTTGATGACAAGACCGTTGCCCTGCTCTTCGTCGCCCACGACATCGATGCTGTAACGATCGGATACGCGGGTATCCATATTCAGCCGGTTCTGCAGTTCCGCGGCCCAGGTCTCCAGGCGGGTGATATCACTGATCATCACACTGTCAACACGAGGCATATACAACATGGCTCGCAGCACGCTGGCATCGTAGCGTTTACCCAGCCGCTGGATAATCCCGTTGACCGTAACCATCTTGCCGGCGAGATCTTCCAACGCCTGGCCCGATACGGGTGGAGCATCGGCATTCACTTTGAGGCTTGCACCCTCTAGCGCGGTGCGCATGAGATAGGCGTTGAGCTCGCCGTCATCTTTGAGATAGGTCTCCTGTTTGCCCTTCTTGACCTTGTACAGCGGCGGTTGTGCGATGTAGACGTGACCGCGCTCGATGAGTTCGGGCATTTGCCGGTAGAAGAACGTCAGCAGCAGAGTACGGATATGGGCGCCATCCACATCGGCATCCGTCATGATGATGATGCGATGGTAACGGAGCTTATCGGCATCGAACTCTTCGCGGCCAATCCCGCAACCCAGAGCAGTAATCAGACTCCCAACCTCGGCCGACGACAACATCTTGTCGAAACGCGCTTTTTCGACATTCAGGATCTTACCTTTCAATGGCAGGATCGCTTGCGTACGCCGATCCCTGCCCTGCTTCGCCGAACCGCCGGCCGAATCACCCTCGACCAGATAGAGTTCAGACAGTGCCGGGTCCTTTTCCTGGCAGTCAGCGAGCTTACCGGGCAGACCCGCGACATCCAGCACGCCCTTACGACGTGTCATTTCGCGCGCCTTACGTGCCGCCTCTCGCGCACGTGCCGCTTCAATCATCTTGCCAGCGATCGTCTTCGCTTCACCTGGATGCTCTACGAGAAACTCGGCGAGCTTCTCGGACAGCAGCGTTTCCACGACGCCTTTTACCTCGGACGAGACCAGCTTGTCCTTGGTTTGCGAGGAAAACTTCGGGTCATGCACTTTCACGGATAACACGGCCGTAAGGCCTTCGCGGGCATCATCGCCCGAGGTCGCGACCTTCTGCTTGCGCGCGAGACTCTCTGACTCGATGTAGTTGTTCAACGTGCGTGTAAGCGCAGCACGCATGCCGGCGAGATGGGTGCCACCATCACGCTGCGGGATGTTGTTCGTGAAGCAAAAAATATTCTCCTGATACGACTCGTTCCATTGCATCGCAACTTCGACGGAGACATCGTTCCGTTCGGCGCTGAAGTGAAAGACCTTGGCGTGCAGCGGCGTCTTGTTGCGGTTCAGGTGTTCAACGAACGCGCGGATACCGCCTTCATACTCGAAGACGTCTTCTTTGCCGTTGCGCTCGTCGCGGAGCAAGATCCGTACGCCCGAATTCAGGAAAGACAGTTCCCGCAGGCGTTTTGCGAGGATGTCGTAGTGAAACTCGATATCAGTGAAGATCGACGGGCTGGGATGGAACCGCACCATCGTCCCAGTCTTTTCGCTATCAGCTTTGATCGCGAGAGGGGCCTCAGGGACGCCGAGATGGTAAACCTGCTGGTGTTCTTTGCCCTCGCGCCAGATCGTCAGTTCGAGTCGATCCGACAGGGCATTGACCACAGACACACCTACGCCATGCAAACCGCCTGACACCTTGTAGGAATTGTCATCGAATTTTCCACCTGCGTGGAGAACGGTCATGATGACTTCCGCGGCAGACACACCTTCTTCGGCATGAATTCCCACGGGTATACCTCGCCCGTCATCACGTACGCTGACAGAGTTGTCGGCGTGGATGATCACACGGATCTCGTTGCAATAACCCGCCAAGGCCTCATCGATGGCATTGTCGACGACCTCAAAAACCATGTGATGCAGGCCGGTGCCGTCGTCAGTATCGCCGATATACATGCCGGGGCGTTTACGCACAGCGTCGAGGCCCTTGAGGACTTTGATGGACGATGTGTCGTAGCTCGATGTGGGTTTATCAGACATGGTTATCCGCAGGCGGCGTAGGAATCGGCAAATTATACATGGTGCGGCATGCAGTTTGTCGCATGGCAATTCGCTTGAATGTGCGTACTTTGTGCACGCGGCATATTAGTTGTGTGCACTGCTTGGATCTGCAGAAGTTTGAAGACGCGTAATTCAACTCGTAACAAGGCCGGAGGCGACATCGTTCCGGTCGTGTACATCAACTCGGCACATCACGTCTCATGTCCCGGGTCTACCGCTGCATGTTCCACGTGGAACATTGCGATCGCCTCTCGGTGTTCTGGCGGTGGATCGGAAATTCCGGTGACAAACGCCTGCACCCTCCGTTCACGGAAAGCAGCGAGGACCTTTCCCTGATTGGATGTATCGAGTTCCGCGTTCAAATCGTCAAGCAGAATGACAGGATCAAGATCTGGCCTGCGCATACGGATTGCATCGACTTGTGCAATGTTCAACGCGATAACGAGCATTTTCTGCTGTCCCCGCGAAAGCAGCTTGTCTGCGTCCGCACCATCCACAGAAAAGCGAAGGTCCGAACGCTGTGGGCCGATGTGCGTAAAACCCATGCGTAGATCGGTATCACGCTTCTCCCGCAGCTGTTCACTAAGCGGGCGCAACGGGTCCCAGCCAGGCAAGTAGCGCGAGGATACCGCAAAACCCATGTCCCATTCCGAGACGATCTGCGACAGTCGGAGAAGTAGGTCTGCGATGTAGTTCTGCCGCATTGCGTGAATATTCTGAGCAGCCAGCGCGAACGGTGAGTCCCATGATTCAAGTGAACTGCTAGAACGCTGTTTCAACAGAGCGTTTCGCTGTCGCAAAATGCGACGAAGCTCTGCATACGACTTGAGGAAGTCTTGTTCCACGTGGAACAAGCCCATATCGACAAACTGCCGGCGATAACCAGGCCCACCTTCTAACAACGTTTGTGGCTGCGAACTAATCCATTGCGTTGGCAAAAGTGCAGCCAACTCCGATCGCTTGGTAATGTCACGACCATCGAAACGACACTCGAAGACAGACTTTGACCGCTTCAAACCCAGGCGATGTTCCCGATTGTCATCACCCGAGTCTGATAGCTTCAGTCCTACCATCGCGTCGACAGTACCGTGTCGAATCATCGGGCCAGCCAACGGATGGCGAAACGAGCGCCCCCGGCTGGAAAGGTAAATGGCCTCCAGTATGGTCGTCTTACCCGCCCCATTTCCGCCGCAGAAGTAATTGATGCCCGCATCTGGGCGTACTTCCAGATGCGGAAATACACGCAAATTGTCTATCGTGATTTGCAGAATTCGCATCGACGATGGTTCACGAATGTCTTCGACCATTCAGTGCAACGACAACCATTGGCCGTTCATCACCAAATTCACATGAGGCGCCAAAGGGCAAAAGAGCCGAAGAAGATACAAGAGCGACATAGCCGCAACGTCGAACAAAAAAGAAATCAGTGCCAGTCATCTAAGAGCGCCACTGCACGCAATCAACGTTTGCTCGAACCACGAACGTAATCCTTCATCACCCTTGATCGCACAAAAAAGTCAGCCGAAACATATTCTTCTAAGCCGTCATTGCCAGCTACGACGTAGCAAGATAATTGGCGACCATACGACGCAACTTCTCCGCGCTTCCAGAAAGTCGAAAGAAATTCCTTCATCAAAGCGTCTATTGATTGCACCAACACCATTACAGGGGCGGCGCGCCGCCGTCGACGCGTTCATGCAGCCGCCGTCTAGCGCAACAAAAGCAAGCTAAAACTTCTCCCACCGATCAGCACCCGTCTCTCACAAAATTAGTCTCAAGCAGGTTGCGCTTCACAGAACCTCTAATCGCCGCAAAAGACAAAGGGACCTTTCGGCCCCCGTTTTTAATGTCCCGGCTAGAAGAAAAGCCCGAAAAACCACGCCGACTCTCGTTAGCGCGGCTGTACCCGGCCGCTATAAAAGGTTTATAGGCGCATCGGCATGACCACGTAGCGACATTCCGCCGAGCCATTGTCCGTAATCAGCGTACTCGAATTGGAATCGATAACGGCCATCTGTACGTCGTCGCTGTCGAGAACCGATAGCACATCCAGTAGATACCCCACATTGAAACCAATCGTCAGATCCGGACCTTCGTAGCTGACTTCGATCTCCTCTTCCGCTTCATCCTGCTCTGGGTTGTGCGCCTGAAGATGCAATAACCCCCCGTTGAGACGAAAACGAATCCCGCGATACTTCTCGTTCGACAGGATCGCCGTTCTGGCTAGGGCCTGCCGCAATACGTCCCGCTGGGCCAGCATTGCCGATGCATCACCATTGGGCATCACTCGCTCGTAGTCGGGAAAGCGGCCATCGATCAGCTTGCTGGTAAAACTCGCGTCGGCAAGATGTACGCGAATATGGCTATTGCTGATCTCAAACGCTGTCTCGTCGTCGCCATCATCGAGTAAGCGACCCAGTTCAATGACGGCTTTTCGCGGCAATATCACTTGGATATCAGAACCTGTCGCGCCGTCAAAAGCCGCATCGCAGAGCGCCAACCGATGCCCATCGGTTGCGACCGCTCTGACCCTGCCAGCACGAATCTCTAGCAATAGGCCATTGAGATAGTAGCGAACGTCCTGCTGCGCCATCGCGAATTGCGTTTTGTCGATCAAACGCTTCAGCACGGCAGCCGGCAGTGAAAATCGCTCACTTGCTTTCGCCGGTTCGATACTCGGATAGTCTTGCGCTGGCAACATCCCTAGTGTGTAACGTCCCCTACCGGATCGCAGCGTCGCTTTGTCACCTTCGATATCGATCGAGATATCAGCACCTTCCGGCAGCGCCTTACAGATGTCGAGAAACTTACGGGCTGGCAGTGTGAATTCCGCCTCACCCTTTGCTTGCACTCTCGTACGTGTACGCAGTTCCACTTCGAGGTCGGTGGCCGTCAGTGTCATTTCTTCGTCTTTTAGCGAAATCAGCACGTTCGCCAAGATCGGCAAGGTCTGTCGGCGTTCGACTACGCTGACTGCCTGCTGCAACGGTTTAAGCAGTTCGTCCCGGTTTGCACTGATCTTCATGCCGCCTTCTCTCCGGTGGGCTACTAGTAAAAAATTCTTCTTATATAAGATTTGTTATTGCTATTAGTGAATGCCATATCTGTGAACAAAAATTTTTTCCAATTATTTTTCAGATAGTTACATCACTCTAGCTGACGGAAACCTACACTGTGTTCCGTTTGATCACCTGTAGATCGCTTGTGGAAAACTTAGCGCCAGGTTACCGATCATCTTTCATCCAGAGTTCACACCCATCAATTGCTCAGGGTTCTTAACAGGTTGTTATAGTCCTCAGCGACCCTCTGGTCGCTATCCCGCAACTCGGCGATTTTCCGTGTCGCATAGAGCACTGTGGTGTGATCCTTGCCGCCGAAGGCTTCACCGATCTCCGGCAGACTATGGTTGGTGAGCTCTTTCGCGAGCGTCATTGCCACCTGCCGTGGTCGCGCGATCATGCGGCTACGCTTCGACGACACCAGATCCGAGGTTCGAATCTTGTAATACTCAGCCACTGTGCGCTGGATGTTATCGATCGTAACGAGTTTATCTTGCGCAGCGATCATGTCGCGCAACGCTTCTTTCGCGAAGTCCATCGTGATCGGCCGGCCGGTGAACTGTGCGTTGGCCACGATGCGCCGCAAAGCACCCTCGAGTTCGCGAATATTGGAACGCACACGCTTGCCGATGAAGAAAGCCACCTCATTGGGCAACTCGACCTGAAACAGCTGCATCGCCTTGCTTTTCAGGATGGCCACGCGTGTTTCGAGATCAGGTGGCTCGACGGCTACCGTCAGTCCCCAACCAAAACGCGATTTGAGTCGATCTTCCAGGCCATCGACTTCTTTCGGGAAGCGGTCACTGGTCAGAATGATCTGTTGCTGCGACTCGAACAAGGCATTGAATGTATGGAAGAATTCTTCCTGAGATCGCTCCTTGCCGGCGAAGAACTGGACGTCGTCGATCAACAGCGCATTAACCGATCGCATCCGGCGCTTGAACTGATCGATCGTGCCATGCTGCAACGCCTTGACCATTTCCGCGACAAACCCTTCCGAATGCATGTAAAGCACCTGCGCATGGGGGTTGTTGCGTAGGATGCGGTTGCCGACAGCATGCATGAGATGGGTCTTGCCAAGACCAACACCACCATAGATGAACAGCGGATTGAAGACGGTGCCCGGGTTGTCACCGATCTGCATACCGGCTGCGCGCGCCAACTGATTCGACTTGCCTTCGACGAAGCTCTCGAACGTAAAATCTGGATTCGTATTGGCCTTAAACGGCGCTGGCTCGTCGAGCTTCGCAGGCCGTTGGTATGTAGCTGCAGCGGTCGACATGGGATGAGAGCCCGCCATCGTTGGCGTTGGCGCAGAATTGACGACACGCGGCGCGCTGCCGATTTCGAGGCTAATGCCGATACCGTCTCCGTAACCGAAATCGCTGACGTAGCTACGCAGACGTTCCAGATAGTGCTTCTTTACCCAGTCCAGCACGAACGCGTTCGGTGCCATGAGGCGCATGCGATCGGATTCCTGGATGCAGTGCAGAGGTCTGATCCAGGTGTTGAACTGCTGGCTCGGAATCTCGTGCCCCAGGCGCTCAAGGCAATGCTGCCAAAGATCGTTGTTCATCAATTATCCAGGACGAAAAACACACCCTGCGCCCACGTGCGGCGCCTGTGTCGCTATTCGAAAGAATCGTTAATCGTGTTGCTGGTGACGAACCGCGCAGTCGGCATCCAACCCCTTCACCTGTCTCGACGACAGTTCGAACAAAGTGCGGTTTGGTGCCCAGCTGAATCGTCAAGCTTTTGCCAGAGTCTAATCCTAAAATGCCGGGTTATCCACAGGGAGAAACGCGCATCCTCCTCCTGAAAATGATATTTCCATAGTAAGTAAGTATTCACTTAACAATTTATCCACAAGCACGGTCAGCGCGTATCCCGGCACGTTGACAGAATTCCCTACGCAATCAATGCATTGACACCATTGGCGCAAACTCTCTAAAATTCCGGCCCCTTTGCGGTCGCAATCGAGTCCGTCGTGGACGCACTCGATTCCGGCCCTGGAGCAGCCGGCACGCCGGCGTCAACATTCACTATTCGGAACCAGTTAAGGTCATGAAACGTACATTTCAGCCAAGCCGCCTCAAGCGTGCCCGCACCCACGGTTTTCGTGCCCGCATGGCGACGCGCGGTGGTCGCAAGGTGATCAACGC
The DNA here is from genome assembly GCA_020445205.1 of Gammaproteobacteria bacterium. Classification (GTDB taxonomy): domain Bacteria; phylum Pseudomonadota; class Gammaproteobacteria; order Chromatiales; family Chromatiaceae; genus Thiosocius. The sequence goes on along the minus strand of JAGRHA010000041.1, from coordinate 5,502 downwards.
CCGTCGTGCCAAGGGTCGCGTGCGTCTGACGCCGCAGTAATCCATCCATTCGAAGACACCGTCAGGGCAGGGTCGATTATCTGCTGTCGGTTCCCGCGATCGGCCCGGCTACTGACCGCGGCCGATTTCAAGCAGGTCTTCGCGCGATCCCACAGGTCTGCCGACACCTATTTCACGGTCCTGGCGCACCGCAACGAAGTGCGTTCACCTGCACGCCTCGGTTTGGCCATCGCCAAGAAGCAGGTCAGACGTGCTTCGCGTCGTAACCTCCTTAAACGTCTGGCACGCGAGTGTTTTCGTATCAGCCAGCAGAAACTGGGCGGTCTGGACTTGGTCGTCATGGCGCGTGCTGCTGCGGCAACTGCACCGCGTGAGCGTTTGAACGCGTCGTTGCAGAAGCACTTCGAGCGATTGACCACCGACCTGCTGGACCAATAGCGGTGACCCGCCACCATCGCCTCGACACGCTTCGTCGATGCGATTGCCAACTTATCGGGTTAAACTCGCGGCCTTTCTGTGTCAACGAAGCCTCACACAGCTGATCCTACCTATGGATAACGTTCGCCTCTTCCTGTTCATGGCCCTGGCGTTTCTGGGCATGCTCATCTATCAAGCGTGGCAGCAGGACTATGGTCCGCGCCCCGTCGATCAGTCTGCTGCCGCACTGGCTGAGCAGGCGGCTGCCGTCGATACGCCACTGGCCCCCACGGAATCCGCAACGCCGACGATCGACGCCGCGACGCCGGATGTGCCGGGCGCCATGACCGAGCCCTCTACGACAGCCGCCGCTGCCGGTCTGGTCAAGATCCACACGGATACGCTCGATCTCGTCATCGACAGCCGCGGTGCCACCATCATCGACGCACGATTGGTCGAGTACCCGGTATCGATCGATCAGCCGGATGTGAAGTATCGCCTGCTGAGTCAGCGCCCCGGCGACTACTTCATCGCGCAATCGGGCATGCTCGGTGCAGATCGCGAACGCACGCCGACGCACGAAGCCGTGTTCACGACGGCGGTCAGCGAGTACGCCATGGCCGACGATCAGGACACACTAAGCGTCGATTTCGAATGGACGTCCCCCGATGGCGTACGCGTGGTCAAGCGCTATACGTTCACACGCGGCAAGCACTCCGTGCAGTTGCAGCAGCGCGTCGACAACGATTCCTCTACGGTGTGGACGGGTCGCGACTATCGCCAGTTGCAGCGTGGTGAAGTGGCGAAGTCCGGTAACGCCTTCATGTACACCTACACCGGTGGTGCGATCTACACGCAAGAAGACAAGTACCAGAAATACGATTTCGACGACCTTGCCGACGGTAAGCTCGACCGCGATGCGACTGATGGCTGGGTCGCCATGATCCAGCATTATTTCCTCGCCTCCGTCGTGCCGCCGCGCGGTGAGTCGCAACATTTCTATGGCAAGCGCCTACCCAACGGCCGTGCCGTCATCGGCACCTACACCCCGCCGCGCAGCGTGCAACCCGGCGCCAGCGAGACCTTCGACGGCCAACTGTTCATTGGACCCAAGCTGCAGGCCGAGCTCGAGAGTCTCGCGCAAGGATTGGATCTCACGGTTGACTATGGTTGGCTCGTGTTCATCGCCAAGCCCATGTACTGGGTGCTCGAACAGATCTATGGCTTCGTTCACAACTGGGGATGGACCATCATCCTCTTCACCATCCTGATCAAGCTCGCTTTCTTCAAGCTGTCGGAAACCAGTTATCGGTCGATGGCCAATATGCGCAAGCTGACTCCGCGCATCCAGGCACTCAAAGATCGTTATGGTGACGACAAGCAGCGCATGCAGCAGGCGATGATGGAGATGTACAAGACCGAGAAGATCAATCCTCTCGGCGGCTGTCTGCCGATGTTGGTGCAGATCCCGTTCTTCATTGCCCTTTACTGGGTGTTGCTCGAAAGCGTCGAGCTGCGCCAGGCGCCGTGGGTCCTGTGGATTCAGGACCTGTCGATCAAGGACCCCTACTTCGTCCTGCCGTTGATCATGGGTGTGTCGATGTTCATCCAGCAAAAGCTCAACCCGCCACCGCCGGATCCCATGCAGGCCAAGATCATGATGGCACTACCGCTGGTGTTCACCGTGATGTTCGCCTTCTTCCCGGCCGGCTTGGTGTTGTACTGGGTGGTGAACAACATTCTGTCGATCGCGCAGCAGTGGGTCATCACCAAGCGGATCGAAGAAGGCGCCAAGGCGTGATGCTGCGCCATGGCGGACATCACCGCTGACACCATCGCTGCGATCGCGACGCCGCCCGGACGCGGCGGCGTCGGCATCGTCCGACTTTCCGGCCCTGCGGTTCCCGCGATAGCCGAGGGATTGCTGGGAGCCTTGCCCGCAGCGCGTTATGCCAAGTACGCGCATTTCGCCGACGCCGACGGATCATCCATCGACCAGGGTATCGCGCTGTATTTCCGGGGTCCGGCATCTTTTACCGGTGAAGATGTCCTCGAGCTGCACGGACACGGCGGACCCGTCGTCATGGATATGTTGCTTGGTCGTGTGCTGCAACTCGGTGCTCGCTTGGCTGAGCCTGGCGAGTTCTCACGTCGTGCCTTTCTCAACGGCAAACTCGACCTCGCACAGGCAGAGGCGGTCGCCGACCTCATCGACAGTCAGACACGTGCTGCGGCCCGCTCGGCGATGCGCTCGCTCGACGGCCAGTTCTCGACCCGCGTGCACGTACTCGTCGATGGCATGATTGCCCTGCGCATGTACGTCGAGGCCGCAATCGATTTCCCCGAGGAGGAGATCGACTTCCTTGCCGACGCATCGCTTGTACAGCGGCTCGATGCCCTCGTTGCCGACACCGCGGATCTGCTGCGCCACGCGCGCACGGGTCGCCTGTTGCGTGATGGTATGACCCTCGTGATCGCCGGTCTCCCGAATGCGGGCAAGTCGAGCCTCATGAATGCACTCACCGGTGAAGAGAGTGCGATCGTGACCCATATACCCGGTACGACGCGTGACGTGTTGCGCGAGCAGATCGATATCGATGGCCTTCCGGTCACGCTCATCGATACCGCCGGACTACGCGAATCCGACGATGAAGTAGAACGCGAAGGTGTACGCCGCGCACGAGCGCAAATCGCACGCGCCGATCATGCCTTGTGGGTGTTCGATGGCATCAGCGATGCCGATGGACATGGCCTTGCAACAGCGGATCTGCCTGCCTCGTTGTCGGTCACACGTGTTCGCAATAAGGCCGATATCAGCGGCAAACCGGTTGGCATCACAGAAGGTAACGGTGTTATCGAAATCCATCTGTCGGCAAAGACAGGTGAAGGCGTCGACCTGCTGCGAGAACACCTGAAACATTTGATGGCCTATCAGGGCACCGACGAAGGTGATTTCAGCGCGCGCCGCCGCCATCTCGATGCGATCGAGCAGGCCCGCGATGCCCTGCAACGCGGCGAACATGCATTGCGCCACGCACAGGCCGGCGAGTTGCTCGCCGAAGAACTGCGTATTGCGCAACAGTCCTTGTCGACCATCACTGGCGAATTCAGCGCCGACGACCTGCTGGGAGAGATCTTCGCCAGCTTCTGTATCGGCAAATGACGGCTGTGGGTGCCATCGGTTTCTTCGATTCCGGCGTCGGCGGTCTGAGCGTTCTGCGCCATGCCGTCAATGCCGTCCAGGGGCTGCCACTGCTGTATGTGGCGGACTCCGCTTTTGCACCCTATGGGCGTCGCGATCCAGAACAGGTCATCGAACGCAGTCGGTCGATCTGTCGATTCCTCATCGAACAAGGCGCAACGGCCATCGTGGTCGCTTGCAATACCGCCACCGCGATCGCCATCGAAACACTGCGCAACGAGTTCGCTGTGCCCATTATCGGCGTCGAACCTGCGGTCAAACCCGCCGCGGCATTGTCGCGCACGGGCAAGGTTGCGGTGCTGGCCACACAAGGCACCCTGCGAAGCGCACGTTATGCGCAGCTGTTGTCCATACATGGTCGCGAGATCACTGTTTTCCCGCGCGCTTGCCGGCACTGGGTGGAAGCCGTGGAAGAAGCCGACATCGACAGTCCACGTGTGCATGATCTCGTCAACGCGGAGCTCAGCCCATTGCATGCATCAGGCGTCGACGTGTACGTCCTCGGCTGTACGCATTTTCCGTTTCTGACCGGGGCCATCCGTCATGTCGTGGGTGATGCGGTCAACATCATCGAACCGGGCGCTGCCGTGATCGGCCAGCTGCGCCGCCGTCTCGGTCTGGATCACACGCCCACGACGGCTTCGGAGGTGACGCTGTACACCAGCGCCGACACCACGCACTTACACGCACTTGCGCAGAATCTCATTGCGCTCGATGCGCCGTGTCACGCGCTAGGTTTCTGAGCCGCGGCGACGCGGGTTCAGACGCAGGCCGCGGATACGTTGCCGCAATGCCTGCAGTTGTCGGGGATCGCGCCGCCGGCCGTAGCGCAGCTGCACGTACAGCCGATTGATCGCCAGCAATTGGTCGCAGGCTGCGGGATAGCGTTGCATGGCCTGACTGCAGATGGTGTCGGCACCTTGCCAATGACTCACCTGCATGCCGCCGCGGCGCAGCTTGTCGACGAAACGTTGCCATAGCCGTGGCAGTGGATCGTTGATGACCGGTTTGGGCAGACGCGCAATCAGGTACGCGAGTCCGGCAGCGAGCGCACCGCCGACCAGCAGCGCGAGTGCGAGACCGAGACCGCGCAGTTCCCCGAGCCCCAGCGTTTGCAGCAGACTGTTCTGGCGTTCTGCCGAGAAACCGATCACCCAACGGTGCCACCCGAGATCGACGGCATCGGCGATCCACACCGCGTTGCGCCACAGCCCGCCGAACATGCCACCCAGTTCGGCCTGAAAGACGATCTCACTGCCGGCCTGTGACAAGGCGGTGTCGATACGTTGCTCGATACGCTCGGGGGCTATCGCGGCGGTCGGGTCGACGCGAGTCCAACCGCCACCTGCCACCCAGATCTCCGCCCAGGCGTGTGCATCCGACTGGCGCACGATCCAATGTCCCGCATGCGGATTGAATTCGCCCCCCTGATAGCCGAGCACCAGTCGTGCCGGTACGCCCGCCGCCCGCATCAGGGTCACGAAGCTGCCGGCATAGTGTTCACAGAATCCCCGCCGTGTCTCGAACAGGAATTCGTCGACGGGATCGTCGCCGAGTTCGCCCGGTGACAGCGTGTAGACGAACGGATTCTCGTTGTAAAAACGCAGTGCCGCCTGCGCTACCGCCAGTGCATCACGCGCGTCGGTGTGCTCGCGCAAGTCTGTCGCCAGCTGTCTGACGCGCGGTGATAACGCTGCGGGCAACTGCAGCGCCAGACGTCGATCGAGATTGCCGAACGTCTGCAGCCGCAGGTCCGGATCCGATGCCGCGCGATAGGTATAGCGCTTGTTGATGCGGTCGCTCGCGACCAGTGCCCCATTGCGGTCGACCTCGCTGGCATTGGGTGCGTCGACCACGAGATCGAGCCCGAACAACCACTTGTT
>JAGRHA010000322.1 GCA_020445205.1 Gammaproteobacteria bacterium | reverse complement strand
GATGCGCTCCACCGAGCGCATTCGGAAACAAAGCTGCGCGATAGCGTGAGCACGAGCTTGGGCGTACACGACGACGCAATATGGGCCCGTGTAGCTGCGGCTTGCAAACTGAACCCATGAACAGCACGAAAAGCCGCCACGCCGCCGCGCGGTTAACGAACGGATTGCATAGTCGCTATGCGATGCGTGGAACTCGCGACACGCCCGGCGTCGACCACATAGTCAACCGCGCTTCTTCGGCCGTGGCAGGCCAAAGCGCTGACGTCGTTCCCACAGCGTCTTGCGACTGATGCCCAGGGCATTCGCCAATTCGGTCTCGGTCATCTGTTCCTGGTGTTCGAGTACGAACACGCGGAAGTACTCTTCGAGCGAGAGTTTGTCGTTGACGTCGCTGGCGGCGCTGGTGCCCGTGATGCGGTGGTCGATGGCCAGCAGGTCGGGCGTGATCTGTTCGCCCTCACACAGGATCACCGCGCGTTCGATCGCGTTCGACAACTCGCGCACATTGCCGGGCCAGTGATAACGGCGAATGGCCTCCAACGCTTCGCGGCTGAGTTTCAACGGCGCGCGGCCAAGTTGCTTGCGTGCCTTGTCGAGCAGGAACACTGCGAGCTCGATGACATCGTCGCCGCGCTCGCGCAACGGCGGCAGATTGAGCTCGACCACGCGCAGGCGGAAGTAGAGGTCGCTGCGGAAGGCGTTTTCCTGCACCAGTTTGCGGATGTCGCGATGCGTCGCAGCGAGAATGCGCACGTTGGGTTGGGTATCGCCATTGTTGTCGTGGGTGCCGCCCTGCAGCACCCGCAGCAGACGTGCCTGTGCCGCCATCGGCAGTTCCCCGATCTCGTCGAGGAACAGTGTGCCGCCCACGGCACTCTGGATCAGCCCGGGACGAAAGCGGTCCGATTGATTCTGTCCGAACAGCTCCGCCTCGATCGCCTGGTCCGGCACGGCCGCACAGTTGAATGCGATGAAGGGTGCCTCGCTGCGCGCACTGTGCTTGTGCAGGGCACGCGCGACCAGTTCCTTGCCGGTGCCCGATTCACCTGTGATCAGCACCGTGGCTTCGGTCGGTGCCACTTTGTGAATGCGGTTGCACACCTCGCTCATGGCTGTGCTCTTGCCGATCATGCCGGCGACCGGGTAGGCCTGGTCGACATCGGTCTGCAGCGCGGCCGTACGCCGTTCCTGCTGTTTCTCCTTCAGCACCTTGTGCACCAGCATCACCATTTCATCGTGATCGAACGGTTTGGCGATGTAATCGGCGGCGCCGCTCTTCATCGCTTCGACCGCCGAGGTGACCGAGGCATAGCTGGTCATGATGATCACGGGGACGTCCTGGGCCAGCTTGAGCACGCTGCTGCCCGGCAGTCCGGGCAGGCGCAGATCGGTGATGATCAGGTCGTAGTCGGCGAGCCCGCCCGCGCTCTTCGCGGCTTCGACCGATTCCGCTTCGCTGACCCGGTGGCCGTGGCGCTCGAGCAGGCGTCGCAGTGCGCCGCGGATCACGGGTTCGTCTTCAATGATGAGCAAGTGATTCATACACGGGTTCCGGCTGCTGCAGCGGCAGGGTGACGATCACGCGTGTGCCGAAACCGACTTGCGAGTCGATGGTCAGCGTGCCGTTGTGATCCTCGATGATCTTGTAAGACAGCGACAGGCCGAGGCCGGTGCCCTGGCCGGTCGGCTTGGTCGTGTAGAAGGGTTCGAAAATCGTCTCGCGCAGTTCCTCGGGGATGCCCTGTCCCTGATCCATGACCTCGACGATCGCCTCGTTGCCCGCTGCGCGCACCAGCAGGTCGACGCGGTCACCGGCTTGTGAGGCGTCGGCGGCGTTGCCGAGCAGGTTGACCAGTACCTGCGACAGCTGCTGGCGGTTGCCGGTGACCACGATATCGCCGGGACAGCTGGCTTCGAAACGGATGCCATCGTGTTTGTGCGTGAGCTTCAGCAACTGCACGGCATCGTCCACGGCTTGGCACAGGGCGAAGGTTTCGCGCTGTTGCAGGTGGCGGCTGCCGCGGCTGAAGCCTTTCAGGGTGCGCAGGATGTCGGTGATGCGCTTGGTCTGCGCGAGGATGTCTTCGATGCTCTGGCTGATCACCTGCGGGTCTTCCTCGTGGCGCAGGTTCTGCGCCAGCGATGCGATGCCCGTCACCGGGTTGCCGATCTCGTGCGCGACACCCGCGGCGAGCCGGCCGACCGAGGCGAGACGGTCGTTGTGTGCCAGCTCGGCCTCGAGGTTGCCGAGGTCGGTCAGGTCTTCGATCAGCATGACCATGCCGGGCCGCGACGGTCCGGCGCCCTCGACCACGGGGTCGGCATACGCGGCCTTGTGCAGGTTGTACCAGCGCGGGCGCCCGGCAACGGCGAGTTCCGTCCGGTAGGCGTGGTCCTCGGCGGTGCGCATGAAACCCGCGAGCAGTCCGTCCCAGGGGTGAGGCAGCTTGTCGAGACGCGTACCGATGAGTTGCCTTGCATCGACGCCCGTCATCATCTCCAGCGCGAGGTTCCACAGCACGATCTGTCCGCGGTTGTCGGTCGCGCACACGCCAAGCGGCAAATCCTGCAGGATCTGCCGGTGCAGGCGACGCAGGTTGTCGAGTTCCACGCTGAGGCCGCGCAGCTGCGAGCGCGACACTTCGAGGCGTTCCTCGACATAACGCATCGAGTCGGCCAGCGCGGTCTTGGCCTCGGGGTCGAGTTCGAGACGGCGGTTGACGATGATATGTGCGAGCTGCGGTCCCAGCAGACCCGAGAGGTTGCGTTCGATGCGTTCGCGCAGGCGTCGCAGTTCGGCGCTGCGACGCTCGTTCGGGCGCATACCGAGATCGTTGAGTGCCTGGTCGACCTCGCGGTCGGCCATCTCCTTGCCCAGCGTGCCGGCGAGCAGGGTGCGGAACTCATTTGCCGAACCCGCTGCGACGACACCGGCAAGCGGCACGGCGAGTTCGGCGCAACACGCGTGTGCGGCCTCGTTCTCACCCGGTGACTGGCGCGTCAGCATCGACACGAGTACGAACAGGCCGCCATTGACGGTCAGTGTCGCGAAGGTCGCGAACGCCCACTTGTTCATGCCGCTCATGGCCACGAGTCGCGGTACCCCCATGTCGGTGATCAACACGCCCGAGCTGTACAGCAGCGGCGCGAGCAACAACGCCGACCATACGCAGATACCGCCGAGCAGTCCGCTGACAAAGCCGGCGCGCGTGGCACGGCGCCAGTACAGCAGGCCGGCGATGCCGGGCAGGAACTGGGCGACGGCGACGAACGAGATCAGGCCGAGTTCGACCAGGCTCTGGCTGTGTTTGAGTCCGGCGTAGAAGCCGTAACCCGCCATGATGATCAGGCCGATGAGCAGGCGCCGTCCCCACAGGATCCAGCGATACAGGTTCATCGCCGGGTCGGGGTAGCTGGCGGGCAGCAACAGATGGTTGAGGCTCATCGAGGCCAAGGCGATGCTGGTGACGATGACCATCGCGCTGGCCGCCGAAAGGCCGCCGATGAAGGCCAGCAACGACAGCCACGACGGCCCGTCGGCGAGCGTGATGCCGAGCACGAAGTAGTCGGGATTGATGCCGAGCTGCAGCTTCTGTCCGGCCCACAGGATCACCGGGATCGACAGGTTGAGCAGCAGCAGAAAGGTCGGTACGGCCCAGGTCGCGGTGCGCAAGCCGCGCGCGTCGAGGTTCTCGGCGAACAGCATGTGGAACTGGCGCGGCAACAGGAACGCGGCGGCGAACGACAGGAACACCAGCGCACTCCACGGGCTCTCGTTGACGGGCCGATACAGGGCTTCGAGGGCCTGTGGATTGGCCGCCAGCCAGTCGTCGATACCCTGCGGCCCGCCGAATACGCGGAACACCGCGTAGCCACCGATGAGCAGCAGCACCACGAGCTTGATCAACGACTCGAACGCGATCGCCACCACCAGGCCGCGGTGTTTCTCGCGCGGCGAGATGTGGCGTGTGCCGAACAGCACGCCGAACAGGATCAGGGTGCCACAGAAGACCAGCGCGATGGTGTTCGACGGTACCTCGTTCGACAGCACCTGCAGCGACTCGGTGACGGCGCGGATCTGCAGCGCGATGTACGGCATCGTGCCGAGCAGCATGAACAATGTGACGAGCACGCCCGCGGCCTGGCTGCGGTAGCGGAAGGCGAGCAAATCCGCGAGCGAGGTGAGCTGGTACTCACGGCTCACACGCAGGATCGGCTTGAGCAGCACCGGACTGAGGATGAAGGCGAGGGTCGCGCCGAGGTAGATGGTCAGGAACAGCAGGCCATTGTGCGCGGCGTAGCCGACGCTGCCGTAATAGGTCCAGCTGGTCGCGTAGACGCCGATCGACAGCGTGTAGGTCAGCGGATGCGCGGCCCAGCGCGACGGCAGGATGCCGCGGTCGGTGGCATAGGCGACCAGGAACAGCAGGATCAGATAGATGAGGCCGGCTGCGAACAGTGTCGCCAGTTCATGGCTCATCGGAGTCGTCCCGGCGGTAGATCAGCGTGGCGCCGAGGATCACCAGCAACCACAACGCGTACGGTGTCAGCCAGCCCATGGCCGGCGTCGACCACCAGCCCGCCACAGGGCTGATGAACAGCAACAAGAGCAGGGCGCCGAGGATCACGGCGAGCTCTTTGTTGATCGGAAAGCGCGGTGGCAGCATGGGCAGACCCGGATTGGCTGTTACTAAAGGTAACAAAAATCACGGGCTCCATGCTTTAATTTGGTGAATCACCGTCTGCAACCGGACAAAGGGGAGTACCGATGAATCCGGAAAAAGTCGTATTCGGCTTTTTTATCGTTCTCGCACTGACACTGAATTTCGGCTTCTTCGTCGGCGAAATCGAGAATCCCAGTCACCATCACGTGTACGAGCTGTTCGCGGTGGTCGTCGTCAACCTGATCGCCACGGTGCTCAAGTTCGGTGACCGCAGCCAGATGGGTGCGCTGCTGCTGGCGACCAGTCTGGTGGCGATCCTGCAGCTGATCGCCGCGGCATTGTTGTGGGCGTTCGCGGTCCACGTCACGGGCGACGGCCTGACGCCGACCGTCACCGCGAGCATCGTGTCGCTGTCGGGCGGGGCGATGCTGGCCAACGTGATCTCGGTGGTGCTGCTGATCATCGAGACGGTGATGCTGCGTCGCTGAGCGCTGCAACGACCCCGTTCGCGGCATGGAGAACATCGTCTTCCTGATCCTGCGGCGCATGCGCCAGCCGCTGCTGACGCTGCTGATCGTGTATGCGCTGTCGATCCTCGGTCTCACGCTGATCCCGGGGCGCGATGCCGACGGCAACGTCTGGTACATGAGCATCTTTCACGCGTTCTATTTCGTCAGCTACATGGCGACGACCATCGGTTTCGGCGAGATCCCGTACGCGTTCACGGATGGCCAGCGGCTGTGGGTCAGTCTGTCGATGTATGGCACGGTCATGGCGTGGATCTACGCCTTCGGTACCATCCTCGCGCTGGTGCAGGACAAGACCTTCCAGGAGGCGATTGCGGAAAACCGCTTCGCGCGCCATATCCGTGCCATGCGTGAACCCTTCCACCTGGTGTGCGGCTACGGCGAGACCGGCACCTCACTGGTGCAGACGTTGACGCGGCGCGGACAACACGTGGTCGTGATCGACATCGACGAGACCCGCACCAATGTCATCCAGCTGCAGGATCTGCGCGAATTCGTGCCCGCGTTGCACGGCGATGCCGCGGTGACGCGTCATCTGAAAGAAGCCGGTCTGCAGCATCCCTCCTGCGTGGGTATCGTCGCCCTGACCGACGACAACGAAGTGAACCTGAAGATCGCGCTCACGGCCAAGCTGCTGAATCCCCGGCTCAAGGTGATCTGCCGTGCCGATTCGCACGATGTCGAGGCCAACATGGCGTCGTTCGGTACCGACCATATCGTCGACCCATTCGACACCTTCGCCTCGCATCTCGCGGTCGCGTTCCAGGCACCCTGTCTGTACCTGCTGCAGCGTTGGCTCACGGGCCGCGAGGGCAGCATGCTCAGCGAGCCGATCTACCCGCCCACCGGTGGACATTGGATCGTGTGCGGCTACGGCCGCTTCGGCAAGGCGATCTGCGAACGTCTCGAAGACGAGGGTATCCGCGTGGTGATCGTCGAGGCCCACCCCGAGAGGACGGGCCAACCGCCGCAGGGCCTGGTGGTGGGGCGTGGTACCGAGGCCGACACCTTGATAGAGGCCGATATCGAACATGCCGCCGGCCTCGTGGCCGGCACCGACAACGACGCCAACAACCTGTCCATCGTCATGACGGCGCGCGAGATCAACGACCGCGTGTTCGTGGTGGTACGACAGAACCATCGCGACAACCACGACATCATCGCCGCGGTCGACGCCGACATGGTGATGCACCCGAGCGCGATCATTGCCGAGAAAATTCGCGTGTTGCTCGCCACGCCGATGCTGTACGAATTCATGTCGTTGGCGCTGTACCAGGAAGACAGCTGGGCGTGCGAACTCGTCAGTCGTGTCACGGCGCTGGTCGGCGACGAGGTGCCGCACGTGCGGGAATGGCAGCTCGACGACAGGGAGGCTGGCGCCCTGTGCGAGTATCT
>JAGRHA010000321.1 GCA_020445205.1 Gammaproteobacteria bacterium | reverse complement strand
CGTCCCTTGACGCACAGACGGCCATGGTTCGCCGGCCCGTCACGTCCGTCGACCGAGAGGATGCGGTTACCGGCGACATGGTAGGTGAGCTGACAGCCGACACCGCAATACGGGCAGACGGAATCGACCGTATGCTCCGTTTCCTCGCTGCGCGCGCGCTTTGCCGGCATCAGGGCGCCCGTCGGGCAGGCCTGCACGCACTCGCCACACGCGACACAGGTCGATGCCCCCATCGGGTCGTCGAGGTCGAACACGATGTGCGCGGCGGCACCACGTGCCGCATAACCGATCACGTCGTTGTTCTGGACTTCGCGACAGGCACGCACGCAGCGCGTGCACTGGATGCAGGCATCGAGGTTGACCGCGATCGCCGGATGCGAGAGATCGGCTGCCGGCTGCTGGCGCGCAGGGAAGCGCGTGCCGTCGATGCCGAGCCGGTCGCGCCATTGCACCAGCTCGCTGGCGGCCGTGTAGCGGTCGTTGTCGACGGTGTCCGACAGCAACAACTCGACGACCAGTGCCTGCGAGCGTCGTGCGCGACCGCTGCCGCTCGTCACCTGCATGCCTTCGGTCGGCGTGCGCTTGCACGATGGCGCGAGGACACGTTCGCCGGCGATCTCGACTACGCACGCGCGGCAGTTGCCATCGGCGCGCAGCCCTTCCTTGTAGCAGAGATGCGGGATTTCGACGCCATGGCGTTGTGCGGCCGCGAGGATCGTCTCGCCGGGCAGCGCGGAAAGCGGCTTGCCGTCGAGCACGAAACGGATCGGTTGCAGCAGGTCGTCCGGTCTTGCGGCCATGACTCAGAACTCCTCCGGGAAGTATTTCATCGCGCAGCGCAGCGGGTTCGGTGCCGCCTGACCGAGGCCGCAGATCGAGGCGTCCTGCATCACTTCGCACAGATCGTCGAGCAGTGCGCGGTCCCAGACCGGTTGGGCCATCAACGCAGCGGCCTTCTGCGTGCCGACGCGACAAGGCGTGCACTGGCCGCACGACTCGTGGGCGAAGAAGCGCATGGCGTTGAGTGCCACGTCGCGCACGCTGTCGTGCTCCGAGAGCACGATCACGGCGGCGGAGCCGATAAAGCAGCCGTGTGCCTGCAAGGTGTCGAAATCGAGCGGCAGGTCGGCGAGTGACGCGGGCAGAATGCCGCCCGACGCACCGCCGGGCAGGTAGGCCTTGAGCGTGTGTCCGTCGAGCATGCCACCGGCGTACTGGTCGATGAGCTCGCGCACGCTGATGCCGGCAGGTGCGAGATGCACGCCGGGGTGTTTGACGCGTCCGCTCACCGAGAAGCTGCGTAGCCCCTTGCGGCCGTTGCGACCGTGCGACAGGAACCAGTCGGCGCCGCGTGCAAGGATCTCGGGTACCCAGTACAGGGTTTCCATGTTGTGTTCGAGCGTCGGCCGGCCGAACAGGCCGACTTCCGCGATATACGGCGGCCGCAGACGTGGCATGCCGCGGCGGCCTTCGATCGATTCGATCATGGCCGATTCTTCGCCGCAGATGTACGCGCCTGCACCGCGGCGCAGTTCGATCGGCGGCAGCGGGCAGGGCGGGTCTGCCTGCAACGCCTTGAGTTCGCGCTGCAGCAGCGTGCGGACGCCGGCGTATTCATCGCGCAGGTAGATGTACACGCCGTCGACCGCGACGATGTGCGCGGCGATCAGCAGGCCTTCGAGGAACTGGTGCGGATTGCGTTCGAGGAAATGACGGTCCTTGAACGTGCCGGGTTCGCCTTCGTCGATATTGACCGCCATGAGGCGCGGCGCCGGGTAGTTGTGCACGATGCGCCATTTGCGTCCGGCAGGAAAGCCGGCACCGCCGAGGCCGCGCAGGTTGGCGTTCTCGAGGGTGACGAGCGCCGCTTCACTGGCCGCTTCACCGCCATCCATGAGGCGCAGCAACTGTGCGTAGCCACCCGCAGCACGGTAGGCCGCGAGGTCGACGGCATCGCCGGGTGCGTGATCGATGTGGTTGCCTGCCGTCACGGCGTCGAGCACTTTGCCTGTCGTCGCGTACGTCACCGGGAATGTGCCGACCACGCTGACCGGTGCCTGCGCGCAGCGACCGACACAGGGCACACGCTGTACGCGCACACCGTCGCCGAATGCTTCGTGCAGCGACGACAACAGGTCTTCGGCGCCGGCCATGGCGCATGAGATCGAGTCGCAGACGCGCACGGTCAGCGCCGGTGGCGGTGTGTCGTCGTCTTTGACGACGTCGAAATGGTGATAGAAGGTCGCGACTTCGTAGACTTCGGCCGCCGACAGGTGCAACTCGTGCGCGAGTGCGACGAGCAGTGCGGCGGGAAGGTGGCCGCGCGTGTCCTGGATGCGATGCAGGTATTCGATCAGGCGGTCGCGACGCAGGTCTTCGTCACCCAGCAGCCGCCGTAGCTGCTCGATGTCGGCCGCGCTCGCGTTGCGCCCCTTCTTGTTCGCCGCGCGACGGCGCTTCGCAGCAGTGGCTGTCAAGATCCTGTTCTCCGCATTGGGTTCGCTTGCATCTCGCTGTGTGCCGGCATGACGCGATCATACGCGGCCGGTGGTGTGCGACGGCGGTCGTCCGCTGCCACGACCACGCTCGGCCGTGTCAACGCGAATGTCCCCCGGGTCTCCGAACTGTAGCCGCTTGCCACGTGCCATGGCCGATACGCGCGTCGTTGCAACAGCGACGTACCGCACAGGCAGGAAGTGATACGGTCCCACAGCACCGTGGCTCCGACAATGCAGCTTTGGTGCCAATAGGGTGCAGTGCAGTCCGGCGTGCATCGTGGTGCCGGCCGGTGTGGCGGATGCTGCGCACAGCATGCAGGCGTTGTCACGGTCACGGCACACCACCGCGGTCGCCCGAAGCGCCGTATACACGGCGTGTACGGCGACTAGTCGGTGGCCGGCAGCTGTGCGCCGTGTCCCGCCTCACATGCCGTGCGGGCGTGGCTGTCGGCCGCAGCGGAAGCCCGAGCCGCCGGCGATCCCATGCCCCGCAGCAGGCGCGGGCGCAACTTGGCGACGAGGTGTTCGATGCCGCGATCCATGACCACGTCGCGCTGTCCCTTCACCTCGACCACGATGTCCTCGGCCACCTCACCGCTATGCGTGTCGACCAGCCTGACCATGAGGTAGCTGAACAGAAAGCTCGGCTTGTGCAGAAAACCGATGACGATCCAGTCTGCGCCGTAACGGGCGCCGAGTTGCGCGGCCACGTCGGCGTGCTCGAACAGGTAGCCGAAGCCGGCATCCGCGCGCTGCACGGTGATGCGGTCGATGTCGACGATGCACATCCCAAGTTGCGCCGCGAGTGCACGCTCCAGGCCGCTGCGAAGTTTCTTGAGCTGCCGACGGTCGTCGTCGGTATCGGCGAGCGGTGTGAGATTGCGCAGCTCGAAGTCGATCACGGCGATCCGGTCATGTGCCGGCGCCGCAGGGGCGAGAGTGGCGAACAGCAGCAGCGTCGCAAACAGCCTGCAGCGGCGCGTCGCGGAATTGCCGTGAACAGGTGTCGGCGGCATGGATGACCTCGCTCTGTAGGGTGTGTGCCGGGCGCGGCCCGTTTCCGCATGCCGCGCGCCAGGGAGCTGCTGTCGTGGCGCGTGAATTGCTTCGTCATGGGACGTGTCGGGCGCGCTGCCGGCCGTTATCGCCCGACATTGGGGGCATGCAACGAATGATCCATCACGCGTACCTGACCACGAATCTCGCAATGAGCACGAGGGCCTGCATTCTGCTGCTGGCGCTGCTCACGCCGTCGGCACAGGCGCAGTCGGCCGCCGATGCGCTGCAATTCGTCGAGATCGCCCCGGGGGTCTATTTGCGCCACGGCGCGATGGAAGTCGCGAATGCCGGCAACCGTGGGCATATCGCCAATCTCGGCGTCATCGTTGGTGACGAACGCGTCGCCGTCATCGACGCCGGCGGCAGCTACAACGAGGGCAAGGCGCTGCTGGATACCGTTGCGCGCATCACGGACCTTCCCGTGGCATGGCTGATCGTGACGCATATGCATCCCGATCATGCCTTGGGTGCAGCGGCGTTCGCCGAGCGCGGCATCCCCGTCGTCGGCCACGTCAATCTTGCCGACGCCCTGAGCCGGCGCCGCGACGCCTACGTAAAGCCTGTCATCGAGGCCCTGGGTCGCGACGCGGACGGCACGCGCGTGGTACTGCCCGACGTGACGGTGATGCCGGGGCGCGACGTCGAACTCGATCTTGGCGGGCGCGTGTTGCAGCTGCGTGCGCAGCCGACGGCGCATACCAACAACGATCTCACGGTTTACGACACGAAAGCCGATCTTTTGTGGTTGTCCGATCTGTTGTTCGTCGAGCGTATTCCGGTCGTCGACGGCAGCCTGCTGGGCTGGCTGGCGGTGTTGGAGGTGCTTTCGCAGCGTAATGTGAGCAGGGTCGTACCAGGACATGGCCCTGTCCCAACGGACTGGAAGGCGGCCATCGCGCGTCAGCAGGATTATCTCGAGGGGCTCGCGCGCGGTGTGCGTGAGGTGATCCGCCACGGTGGCGGTATCGCGCAGGCCGTTGCCTCCGTGGGGCTGTCGGCGCGAGACCGCTGGGAATTATTCGACGAATACCACGGTCGTAACGTTACGGCGGCATTCGCCGAACTCGAGTGGGAATGACATCGTCCTGCGGTAGTTGGCAGGAAACTTGGAAGCTATGCTGCTCAGAACCGCGGTGGCTCTGCAAGCCGCGCGGTCGTGGAGGTTGCCCATGCAGACTGTTGCACACATGAGAAGCGCAGTTGTCAGTGCGTTACGGGCTCGGTACACGCATGGCCTGCTGCGGGTGCTTGCTATCGCCTGCCTGGCGTCGCTCAGCCACGCGGCGCAGCAATCGCCCGAAGATGCGCGCTGGGGGGATATCCGCCAGGCGCTGCTCGGTGAGCGGGCGATCAGCGACGGTGCGGCGCTGTTGGCGCTGGATACGCCGGCGCGTGCCCTGGATGCCGCGGTGGTACCCGTCGAGATCACGACCCGGTTCGAGCAAACGGCGCAACGGTATATCCACAAGTTGTACCTGGTCATCGATCAGAACCCGTCACCCGTGGCGGCCGTATTCGAGTTCCCCGGGGATCGTGACTGGACGCGGATCTCGACCCGCGTGCGCGTCAATGCGTACACCGATGTACGGGCAGTGGCCGAACTCAACGACGGCTCGACCTTCATGGTGAAGAATTTCGTCAAGGCGTCTGGCGGTTGCTCGGCGCCGGCGCTCAAGGACCCGGCCGCCGCCGCGGCGCAGCTCGGCAGGATGAAACTGCTGCTGCCTGACGACGCTGCCGCCGATGATCTGTTCCTCACGCGTCTGATGATCAGGCACCCCAACAGTTCGGGCATGCAGTTCGACCAGGTCACACGACACTTCATCCCCGCGGACTACGTGAGGAATATCGAAGTGCGTTACAACGATCAGTTGTTGTACAAGGTCGCGACCGACATCTCGATCAGTGAAAACCCGATGATCGCGTTCGGCCTCAGGAACGATCCTGGCAAAGGGGAACTCGACGTGCGTGTGCTGGATACGGAAGGCCGGCAATTCGAAAAGCGCTTTCCGCTCACCTCGACGCAGTGATGACCATCGCCGCCTGTGTCGCACATTAGGTGCGGTGGCGGTGACGGGTCAGAAACAGCGCAGTGTCGACTCGGCCTGCACTTCGCGCAGATGGGTGATGGCTTCCTTGGCCCAGGTCGAGCTCTTGTAGACGGCAGCACGCCCAGCGCCGGGCATCTGTTGCAGTGACAGCAGTGTCTGCACGCGCTCGTATTCTGCGTACGGTATCGATGCGGCGACGAAATCAAAACTGCAGGAGCATTTCTGCAGGGTCTCCGACGACACGCCATTCGACAGCATGCAGCCGAGTACATAATCCGTGATCACGGTCGTCGGATAGCGTGTCTCCGTTGCGACCTGGTCGTCGCCATCCGCGCCGTAGGCGCTGCCGCCTACCGACAAGGGCGCGGCGAGGAAGACCAGCAGGGCGGGTAGCATGCGTTTCATGGGTTGGGGTTCTCCTGAATGACGCGTTGTGGTCGCTCGTGTGCCAGTTTCGGGGGGTTCGGGTTCAGCGAATGCCGCCGTAGCGCAGGCCTTCTTCCTTCAACATCGTGCCATCGGCGGCCGACATGCGCGTACGTACGCTCACGAGGTCACCCGGTATCTGTTCGGAGTAGACGAAGCGGTACTCCTTGCCCGCGACACCCTCGAACTCTGCCAGATTGGCATCTGTCGCAAACGGTAGGACCGTGATCTCGGTCGCATCGACGTCATTGCCCGCGACCTCGACCCGGGTCTCGTTAATCTGCGGCGCAGCGAATGCACGGCGGATGGTATTGCGCAGGTAGGCGATGGGTGTCCCCGTCTGCCGCGACATGTCACGAATATCGCGTTCGAGGAACTGCACGACGATCGGATTACCCCGATAGCCGTGGGCATCCGGAAAGTTCATGCGGTCATCGCCGCTGAGAAACTCGAACGCGAGGTCGCGGCGGGCGTCATCGACGACGCCCGTGACGGTCATCTTCACTTCATCCGATTTCGTAGCCTGGCCGTTCACGTTGCTGGTGAAGGCATACACCAGGGTCTGTCCCGGCGCCGTTTGCCGAAGGTGCTCGCCGAGAAAGATCAGCTTCTGCGCCTTGTTCAGCTCGGGTTCCGTATCCTGGGCGGCGATCACCGTGGTGCTGGCGAGACTGCACAGCAAGCAGAGCGGGAAGAACAGGCGAAGCAGTGGCATGGCGATATGGGGTCCTGGTGGGTACGGGGATTTCAGCGCTCTCAGATCTGCACCATGCGTTCAGCCGAACAGCCGGCGCAGCCAGCCCCAGAAGCCCGGGCTGGGCG
>JAGRHA010000320.1 GCA_020445205.1 Gammaproteobacteria bacterium | reverse complement strand
TTCGCATAGTCATTCAGGCCCCACCATTCGTGGATCAACAATACGCCTGGCCGTGGACCCTCTATGGCGTCATCCCAGTACAGGTATCCCGTCAACGCCGTGTCGCCGTCCTTGTAGGCGACCGCCTTGCTCTGCACCGCCGACTGCGCACCCACACAGAGCAACAACAGCAAACAACCGGAAATCATGGCTTTCATCTGATTCACTCCTTAAGCGCCCCGCAACGCGATGGGCTGTGTCTTTGTGCCGCGGCATTATGCCGATGGCGTGGACCGTTCAACCAGCGACGTGCTGTCGCCATGCGGGATGTGCGGCCACGCATTGCAGCGCATCCTGCAACAAGGTCTTGCCGGGCTCAAGCCGATGCCAGGTCGATACGCCCGACGGATGCGGCAGCGGAACGACGTCGACGCGGCGACCGCCCACGGTCAACGCATGCTGTACGCCGACGACATCGCTGAGTTTGCTGCACGGCAGAAAGCGTGCGATGGCAAGTTTGCCGACAGGAATCAGCAAGCGTGGGCGCAACAAAGCGATTTCCGCATCCAGCCATTGCGCGCATCGTGTGATCTCGTCGAGATCGGGGACGCGGTCGCCACCACGCGGGGTTTTTCCAGGAAAACAACGACATACTGCAGCCATGTACACACGCTCACGGACCGTGGCCTCGCTGACCCCGATGCGCTCGTACCAGCCGAACAGGGTCTTGCCTGCGGTCCAGGCGAACGGGCGGCCGAAATCCGCTTCGCGCGCCCCCGGTGCCTGTCCGATCTGCAGCACCGGCGATGCGATGGGCGTGCCGACGACAGGCGGTCCGACCATCTCGGGACAACGGCGACAGGCACGCACACGGGTCTGATGAGCGCGCAGGGTTTGCAGTCGGGTGGCCATCACGCCACACTGCCACGAGAGGCACGCAGGCGAAAGTGCTCACCGTCACGCATCGCGATCGCCGCGCAGACCATCCACCACCATGAAGCGAAGCTACCGCGTGTTGCTGCTGGCCGACACCCACGCAACCGTCCATCCCGAGATCGTGGCACTCGCACGCGGCGTGGATCACGTCGTGCATGCCGGCGATATCGGTCACCCCGACGTACTCGACCGCCTGCGCGGTGACCGCAATCAGGTGCTGGCCGTGCGTGGCAACAACGACACCGCGGCGAAATGGCCGGCCGACCGACTGCCAATGCTGGACGCTTTGCATAACGTCGCTGGCCTGGCGCTACCGGGCGGGGCCATCGCCATCGAACACGGTCACCGTGCAAACCCGGCCACACAGCGACACGACATCCTGCGACGACGCCACGCCGACGCCCGTCTCGTCGTCTATGGCCACAGCCACCGCCAGGTCATCGACGACACCTGCGAACCCTGGGTCGTAAACCCCGGTGCGGCCGGACGCAATCGCAGCTTCGGTGGCTCGGGATGCATCCTGCTCGAGGCGTCGTCGCGGCGCTGGACGCTGCAAGCGTTTCAGTTCGCGCTGTCTGACTGGAAGAAGTAGGGCTCGCAATTGGCGAACGGTTTGCCGACGACGTCGGCAAGCGCGCATCGATTGAAATACGCGTCGAACATTCGCAGCGTCTCCTCATGGGCGACCAGCAGCACACATTGGAAGTCACGCTGGACGAGGCTGTCGAGAAAGCCGGCGACGCGGTGTTGATAGTCGCGCAGTGACTCACCGCCGGGAGCGCGGGCACCGACCGGGTCGTGGGCGATGGCGGCGAAGTACGCGGCGACCGGGAGACCGTCGAAACCGGAACGGATATCGGCGAGTCGTGCCTCTTCGACGATCTCGACGCCGAACTGCGCAGCGACCACCTGCGCCGTACGCTGCGCACGCAGCAGGGGCGATGCAAACACAGCGTCTATCGCTTCACCCGCCAGGCGCCTGGCGGCGTCTTCAGCCTGCGCGACACCGCGCGCCGTGAGGTCGACGGTGCGCGCCGGATCGTCGTTGCACAGCCCGAGCAGATTGAATGCCGACTGGCCGTGTCGCAGCCCGATGACGCGCATCAGCGCGGCAGGCTGCGGCGGTATTCGATATCGTCGTTGCTGCCGATGCTGCCGTCGGGCCCCGGCGACGCCAACACGAAGCCGCTGTCCTCAAGCCGGTAGATGATCGGCTTGCCCCAACCATCGGTACGCGTCTCGGCATCGATCGACAGCACCTCGCCGATGTCCTCCATCGTCAACTGTGCGGCATTGCGCTCTTTGCCCTCGCGTTCCATCCAGCTATACAGGCGCTGACCGATGGTGCGCAGGCGGCCGCGTGTCACCACCCATTTGTTGACGGCGATGTCTTCGGCGATACCGGCCGGCGTCGTCGGGCGTGCAGGCGTCGCCGCCGATTGGCCACTTGCGGGTGGCGTCGCCGAGGGAGTCGCTGGCGTACCGGGCGACCAGTCGGCGAGCGGCGGGGGTTCGACGAAGGCCGGCTGCCCGTTGCTGACCACTCGGTGGATGGTATCGACGATGTTCCAGGTCAGCAGTGACAGCACCACCATGGCGACGAAGCCGACAAAAGCCGAGGTACGGCTCGTGCCACCCGCCGCCGCGATATCGATGTCAGCGGCAAAGGTCGGCGACATGCGGTTGAGGTAGGCGATCGCCTTGCGCGCGTGGCGACAGTAGAGAAATTTGAGCAGGAATGGCCAGAACAGGCGGTTGGCCACGATGCCCGCCAACCCGATATAAGTCAGCTTGTCGGAGATGTTGTCCTTGGTCCCGAGCGCGATCAACAGAACGGGCAACAGCAC
>JAGRHA010000319.1 GCA_020445205.1 Gammaproteobacteria bacterium | reverse complement strand
TCGGCATCACCACCGGGGCGCTGCATCGCATCGAATGGCCGGGAACGCCGGAACCCGACCCGCTGGGTGTCGGCTACGTCGTCGGTGGTTCGAGCCTGGGGCATCGATTGCTGCTGCAGCGCTGGGCCGAGTCCGACAATCAAAGGCTGCTGCGTGCGAGCCGGTTCATGCACTACGATGGGCTGACGGTGCTCTGGCGGGAAACGCTGCGAGCACTCCAGCAGGTGGGGCTCGACGAACGTCGTTGCCAATCCGTTTTGCAGTCGGCGAAAACGTGCTTCAGGATTTTCGATCTTGCTTTCGAGGCAGAACTCTCTGCGAGTTGAGTGTCAATGACAGGTTATGACGATAACGGTTTCGTGGCGGTCGATTCTTCCATCGATCTCAGCAATTGCGATCGTGAACCCATCCACATCTTGGGGCGGGTTCAGTCGTTCGGCGCCTTGCTGGCAGTGTCGGCGGACTGGATCATCAATCATGCTTCGCAGAATATCGACGACTTCATTGGCATGAAGGCAGAGGATCTCGTCGGCTGCCCTGCCGGAGATCACCTCGATGCGAAAGCGGTCCACGATATACGCAGCAAGTTTCAGCTGCTGAGTAGCGCCGATGCCGTGGAAAGGCTGTTGAACGTCGATCTGCTCGGCGACGGCAAACGCTTCGACTTGATGCTGCACGTCGCCGGTCGTTCGATCGTGATCGAGATCGAACGGCATGATGTCGATGCCAAGACCGATTACATTTCCTTCATTCGGCCGATGATCGATCGCATGAGCGCTTGTCATTCCGTCGACGAGCTGTCCGATCTCGCGGCGCGGCAGATCCGCGCGCTGTGTGAGTTTGACCGTGTGATGATCTATCGTTTCGAGCGCGATGAATCCGGTACTGTCGTTGCGGAGTCTGCCGCTCCCGGCGTCGATAGCTTCCTCGGTTTGCGTTATCCCGCGAGCGACATCCCCAAGCAGGCGCGTGCGTTGTACCGTCGCAATCTGCTCAGAATGATCAGCGATGTTCATGACGAGGGGGCGGCGATCTTTCCACCGCGCAGCCCGGAAGGTGTGCCGCTCGATCTTTCGCTCAGCGCCACCCGGTCCGTCTCCAGGATCCACATCGAGTACCTGAAGAACATGGGTGTCAACGCATCGATGTCGATCTCCATCTTGCGCAGGGGGGAACTCTGGGGCCTGTTCGCCTGCCACCATTACTCGCCGCGCGTTCTGCCCGTCGCGCTACGTGGTGCGCTCGAGTTGTTTGGGCAACTGTTCTCGTATGTGCTGGACCAGAAGCTCAGTGACGCCGAGGCCGTTCATCGGCTCAAGGCGCAGCGGTTGCATGATCACCTGATGACACAGCTCGCTGAAGGCGCGCGTATCGCCGACAGCTTCGATCAGATCACCGATGCCATCGGCCAGGTCATTCCATACGATGGTGTGGCGGCGTGGGTGGACGGCGAGTTTCTGGCCAAGGGCCAGACGCCCAGCCGCGAAGAACTGTTGTCCTTGGTACGCTTCCTCAACACGACTTCCCCGAGCCAGGTTTATTCGACCGATTGCATTGGCGCCCAATGGCCTGTGGCCAGTCACTACGCTGAACGGGCGGCAGGCCTCCTGTCCCTGCCCGTGTCGCGTACGCCGCGAGACTTCATCGTGCTGTTCCGCAAGGAGCTCGCACAAACCGTGACGTGGGCCGGCAACCCGGAAAAACCGGTCGAGTGGGGGCCGAACGGGGCACGCCTCAGTCCGCGTGAGAGTTTCGAAGAATGGAAGCAGATCACCCGAGGCTGTAGCGCACCGTGGAGTGATGGTGAGATCAGGGCGGCCGAATCGCTGCGACTCACCTTGCTGGAAGTGGTGTTGCGTATGACCGACATCGTCATGAAGGAGCGCGACCGCGCTCAGCAACAGCAGGAACTGTTGATCAGTGAGCTCAATCACCGCGTGCGCAACATCCTCAACCTGGTTCGTGGCCTGATCGGTCAGACGAGCGGCAAGACGACGAGCGTGGAGGCGTTTATCGAGACCGTTGGCGGGCGCATTCACGCGCTGAGCCGCGCACATGATCAGATCACGCGCAAGCAATGGGATCCCGCTTCCATCAAGGCGCTGTTGCGTGCCGAGGTCGAGGCTTATGTGGGCGTGGACACGGATCGTCTGCAACTGCAGGGCCCGGATGTTTTGCTGCATCCCAATGCCTTCACCGCCATCGCGCTGGTGTTTCACGAGCTCACGACCAACGCCGTGAAGTACGGCTCGTTGACGGACCAACACGGCAAGGTCGTGGTCGAGATCCACGAAGGTGAAGACGGGTCGCTGGCGATCGACTGGCGAGAGGTCGGTGGTCCGCCGATATCGGAGCCACCCGTGTCGAAGGGTTTCGGCAGCGTCGTGATCGAGCGCTCGATTCCGCACGAGCTGAAAGGTGATGTCGCGCTGCGTTTCACGCCCACGGGACTGAATGTGCACATCCTGATCCCGCCGCCGCACATCGCTGCATTTCGCTACGAAGCGCCGGACACGCGGGCGCCGAAGCCCGTTCAGCAGCGTCCGCGGACGGCGGATACCGGTTCGTTCGCACTGCCGTCGGTGCTGCTCGTCGAAGACAACATGATCATCGCCATCGATAGTGAGGATCTGTTGAAGAAAGTCGGCGCGGAGACCGTATACGCGGTGTCCAATGTCAAAGCCGCAATGCGCGTGCTCGACAATGAAAACGTCGATTTCGCGCTGCTGGATGTGAATCTCGGGCTGGAAACCAGCGAACCTGTCGCTGAACGGTTGGTAGCGGCAGGCATCCCCTTCTGTTTCGCGACCGGTTACGGCGATTCGAATTCACTTGCCGCACGTTTCCCGGATGCCCCGGTCCTGCAGAAGCCCTTCGATCATTCGACGCTCACGGTCGTGCTGGAGACGATTCTCTCGCGGCACTGATGCGGCGACACCGCGGGTGCATGGCAGCGTTCGTGCGGCGTGCCGGGCAGGCGACGCGCGACGCACCGTGTGAGCGGGTGCGGACAGGTCCAACAGCGGGCGTTGCGGCAGCGCCGTTGTCCACCCGCCGTGTACACGTGCCCCGTGACCATGGTGCATGGCGCCGCAACTCGCGGTTGGCGTGTAGGGTGGGCGGTGTGGGCACCGGCGTTCAGTCATCCACGGCCCGTCATGCAGCCCGTGTTCATTGCCGGACGTGCGGTGTCGGACGAGGGGCGTGCCGTGATGCCGGTGCCAGCGGCGCTTTTCGCCGCTTCACGCCCGCGCGGTACGGCGGAGTTGCTGCGGCGAATCAGGATCCAGCGAGCCGTGCGCCGCCGGTATTCAAGCTTCCAGGTCCGCGCTGGCCGCGCATCCCTCGAAGCGCAGAAAGTGCAGGCGTCCCAGCGCATCGCCGGCGACGACGGTGCGCCCGTTCGCGGCGAGCGTCACGCAGCTGAGCTTGGCGTCGGCACAGAATTCGACCCAGCAGGTTTCGCGGCTGGCATCCCAGAGCTTGAGCATGCGGTCGTCGCCCACCGACACGACGCCTGCACCGTCGCGCAGCTCGAACACTGCGTGCACCTTGTGGACGTGGCCGCTGAACTCGCCGGCCGCGGTGCCATCGTCGATGTTCCAGCGTCTGATCGTGCCGTCGTCGGATGCCGAGTAGACATGGTGTCGGTCGGCCGCCATGGCAATCGCATTGACTCCGCCCTGGTGCCCTACGAGGTGGTGAAGCAACGTCTGTGAAGGCACGTGCCAGACGCCCAGCGTGCCGTCGCGCGACGCCGAGATCGCGCGCTGCCCATCGGTGTGTAGTGCGACGGCGACCACTGCGTCCTTGTGTCCTCGCAGTTCGCCCACGCGGCGACCGTGATCCAGGTCCCATACCGCCAACGTATGGTCGCCGGACGCGGATACGGCATGGCGACCGTCATGGCTGAGCGCCACGGCATAGACCGAGTGCAGATGTCCGCCGAGTTCGCACGCGGGCACACCCTGCATGATGTCCCAGACACGCAGTGTGCAGTCGAACGACGCCGATACTGCGTATCTGCCGTCGGTGGTCACGGCCACGTCGTACACCCAGCCGTCGTGGCCGTCGAGGTCGTGCAGCAGGGTGCCGCTTTCCAGGTCCCACACCTTGACCGTGTGGTCGCCGGCCGCCGAAACCAGCCGCCGGCCATCGCCAGTCAGTGCGAGCGCGTTGACCCAACCGCCGTGTCCGCGCAGCGGGTGCACGAGTACGCCGTGGTGCAGGTCCCAGACCTTGATCGTGTGATCACTCGACGCCGAGACGACGTATCGCCCATCCGCCGTCAGCGCGAGCGCGTTCACCGCGTCGTCATGTCCCGCGAGGCGGTGGACGCGCCGGCTGAGGTCGAGATCCCATACCTTCAGGGTATGGTCGGCCGAGGCCGACACGGCGCGCCGGTCGTCGTCGCTCACCACGACCGCACGCACCCAGTGCTCGTGGCCGCTGAAGTCGAGCAGCAGACGGCCGTCGCGGATGTCCCACAGCTTGAGCGTACGGTCCTGCGACGCTGAAAGCGCACGTTTCCCATCGTGGGTGGGGGTGACTGCTCCGACCCAGTCGCCGTGGCCCCGCAGATCGTGACGCAGCCGCCCGCTCGCGAGGTCCCATACCTTGAGCGTGTGGTCGTGTGATACCGACAGCGCGGTATCACCCTCCGCCGTGACCGCGACCGCGTTGACGCGCCGGCTGTGGCCGGCGAGATCGTGGTGCAACGCGCCCGTGGCGAGATCCCATACCTTCACCGTGCCGTCATCGGATGCCGACAGCAGCTGGCGATCGTCGGGCGTGAGCACGATGTCGCGGATTGCGCCGCGATGGCCGCCCAGGGTGCGCACGAAACCGCCGTCGCCTATGCCCCACACCATGAGCAGTCGATGCACGGATGCCGAGACCAGGGTGCGCGCATCGCGCGTCATCGCCAGCGCCGTGACGCGGCCCGGGTGGCCATGAAACGCGCGCAGCACGCGGCCTTTCTCCAGGTCCCAGACCTTCAGGGTGCCATCGTGTGCGCCCGTCGCAGCGACACGGCCGTCGCGGCTGAGTACGATCGCCGCGACGCTGCCATAGTGCGCGATTGGCAGCCCGGCGGTACGCGCGAGATCGAAACGCAGGCGCGCACTGTCGAGGTCCCATACCTTGATGGTGAAATCGGCCGATGCCGTGACCGCGAGGCGACCGTCGTTGCTGACCGCGAGGGCCGTGATCGCGTCGCCATGGGCGTCGATGTCACTGACGACGACACCACTCTCCAGGCTCCAGATCTTGAGCCTGCCGTCGTCTGCTGCCGAGACCACGTGCCGACCGTGCGCAGCCAGCGCCACGCCATTGACTGCTGCGCCGTGGCCCACCAGCGTGCGCAGCAGCGAGCCACCGGGCGGCGTGAGGTTGGCACGCTGCGGTGCGAGCCAACACGCCGGGGGCGATTGCCGGATCGAATCGAGCAAGGTCCTGACATCGGCCGACTCGACCGCGAGCAGGCGCCCCGTGAGCTGTGCGGCGAGTTGTGCCGGCCGTCGGTCGAGTACGTGCGCGGAAAGGCGCAGCGCGCCCTCGACCAGGCGAGCCGAATCGGTCGCGGGCAGCCCATCGTAATCGCGCAGCACACGATTGATGTCACGTACCCTGAGTTTGGCGTCGAGCCAGCGGTAGTCGAACAGCAGGCGGCGTGCTTCGTCGTGGCGTTCGGCCTCGCCGAGGTGTGTGATGAGATGGTCCCACAGATAAGGTTCGTCGGCCGGGAGTTGCCACCACTGCCACGCCTCACCTGCGACCTGATAGGCATGCTCATGGGCATTGAGCAGGCGGTGGTGCAGGGTCGCCGGTCGGTCGACCGACAGCAGCAGGAAATCGCGCTGCAGGTCGTGGAATGCCACCGTCGCGTGCTGCGCTGTTTCGTCGAGGTACAGCAGCCCCTTGCCGTGCAGAACCTGCAACAAGTCGAGACTCTGTGCGGCGGTCAGCCAGCCCGTGTAGGCCCAGTAGCGTGCGATGGTTTGCAGCGGGATCGCCACGTCCTCGGGAAACACCGCGAGTTCCTGCAGGCGTTCGCGCTGCAGCGCAGGCAATGCATCCAGGCTCAGCTGCATCGAGCTGAAAACACCGCCCAGCGGATGGTCGAGGTAATCTGCGCGACGTGCGCGCAATGCCGCCAGCAGGGTGGACCAGGCGCTGCCGTCGCGAATCCGGCCGCCCGCGAGCGTGAGTGCGAGCGGTAGGCGTCCGCACTCTTCGACGATTGCCGTGGCTTCATCGGGCAGGGCGTGCGGCGCGACACCCGCCCAGTAGGCGAGCAGGCGCACGGCGGCTTCCGGTTGCAACACGTCGAGTGGCAACTCGGCAGCGCCGAGCGCCGTGACGACGGCGCTGTCGCGCGTCGTGATCAGCAGCCGCCCCGTGCGGTCGACGCCGTCGAAGGGTGCGGCATCGGTGGCTTGCCAGACGTCGTCGAGCACGATCATCGCAGCGCGCTGTGCAAGCGCGTCGCGCAACAGTGCACGGCCGTCGTCGCGACTGTCGATCGACGGTCGTCGCCCCGTGATGGCATGCAACAGGTCGGCCTGCAGCTCCTCGA
>JAGRHA010000318.1 GCA_020445205.1 Gammaproteobacteria bacterium | reverse complement strand
GCACAATGGCCACGATCTCCGCCGACATCGCCAAAGGACTGTCAGCCGACCATGCGATCAATCGTGCCAGGGTGTTCAGCAAGCGCATCGCCGTCGTGCGCCAGGGACTGCAACACCTGCGCACGCCGCAATGGCTGGGCCTGCTCGACGACTGCCAGCAAACAGATGCCACGATCAAGGGCATAGGCCATCACGAACCCTGGTTATTGCTCGAGCGGATCGCCGTGAAGATGTGCGGTGAGCCGCGCGCGGTAAGGAGCAAGGTGCCGGCCTGACAGAGGACACCACCCGTTGCCTGTAGGCAAATGCCAACGGTGGGCACAGAGGCCCCTGCCGGCTCCCTTTGGTCTGCGAGCTGTTCGGTGGAATGACGACCCGCACCGCGGTCCATCCGGATCACGCGCGGCGATGCAGTCCCAGGCCGAGAATGCCCAATCCGACCAGCGCGAGTGGTGCCGGCATCGGGACCGCGGCAACGTCGGATTCAAACGCGACCTCACCGATGTTCACGTTGAGCCCACCGTAGATAGACAAGACATTCAGGCGCACGACCTGACCCGATAGTGCGGCGAAATCGAATTTCTGCACGGCGATATTCGCAGCCGCCTCCTGCGCGGCGACGAATGATCCCGCGAGAATTCCGTCGACTAGGATCTCGAAGTCACGAATACCGTTGATGTTGTTCTGCGTCCACAGCGCAAACGACGTGAGGTTGAAGACGGCGCCGAGGTCATAGTCGATGAACCCCAGTGCCGGACCCCTCGGGCTGGCCCAGGCATTGGCGCTGTTGTTCGTCGGATGAGTTGCGACATAGGTGTCGTAATCGGTGACGCCGCTGACATAAGCCGCCGAGAGACCCGTCTGATTGAATGTATTGGCGATGCTGCCATCACCCGTACCCATGGAGTTGGAGAGGACACCCACAGCGCCTCGGATCACGCCCGCATTCACGCTTTGCGCACCGACGAGCAGCAACGCGGCACCGAGCAGAGCAGTGTTGAGATGTCCCAGACGCATGGCGAGTCCTCGTTCCATTGAGATATAAGTGACGCAAGCAGCACTCCGACGTGCTGCGGGATACGCACAGCAAGTATCGAACCAACAACGAACTTCCCTTTCTTAATCAGCATTTGGAGCCGAGCTCACGGGACCCACAGCTAAACGGTGTAAACCATACCGACACTCACTACCTGCCCCAGCTCGACCGTGGAGAAACCGATGCCGGAGGAATGCCCGCTTCAGCACTTGTCAGTCACGGCAGATGCGCGGGCGCGCACCGCCACGAAACCACAGTTCCGCGACGGTGCGTACCGGTCAGTGACAGTCAGCGGACGCGGCGGATCTCTACACGCGCCGCAGGATTTCGCCAGTCATACTCGTCGGCCGCCAGGTCGCCGACGTTGTGGATGCCTCGATGCACGTGCACGAAACCTTCGCCGTCATCCGCACCCGTGCCTGCACCGCCGCACGCCGGGCCGGGGACGTGGGCACACGACTCGTCATTGAGTTCGCTGCCTGCATCGTAGGCCGGGACCATGCGCGTTACCGCCTGGCGCGCCAGCGGTGCGGCAACTCCGTCGGCGGCCGCGAAGGCGTCGTTGGTGTTGACCAGCATGGTCGCGAAACTGAACACGCTTTGACGCGAACCCTTCACCAACACACGTAGCGAGTGTCCTGGCGGCACGACGTCCGCGCCCGTCTCGGCCGCGCAGACCGCCGGGTCGTCCAGCAGGGCGGCGGTCAGCACGCTGGTATCCCCGCCTTCGGCCAGTGCTTCCAGGCCTTCGCTGGCAGGTTCACCCACCGCATAGAGGTGAACACCCGGTGCGTGACTGACCACCAGCGGCGGCGACAACACTTGTGCCAAGGTGAGGTTGGTGATCGTGACTTCATAAGTGGTGTTGCAATATCCCGGTGCAGCGCTGACGTCCGCATGCGCTGCTGCGGCGCCACTCAGCACGCACGCTGCCAATAGCGATTTCTTCATACCCATAAGGCTTACTCCTCTCGTTTTCCAATGGCGGTACCGCCCGCTGCCTGCGTCAGCCGTGGACTGCGACGCAGGCGTGTGAGCG
>JAGRHA010000317.1 GCA_020445205.1 Gammaproteobacteria bacterium | reverse complement strand
TTCGACATCGGTGATTCGGCACAGACACAGGCCGCGATGGAAGGCCTGCTCGAGCGCGAACAGCGCATCGATGTCCTGGTCCACAACGCGGGTACCAACGACGACGTGCCGTTCGCCGGCATGGCACTCGAACAATGGACGCACATCATCGACACGGATCTCAACGGTTTCTACCGCGTCGCCCAACCGCTCGTCATGCCGATGATCCGCAACCGCTGGGGAAGGATCGTGAGCATTTCGTCGATCGCCGCGCTGCACGGCAACCGTGGACAGGTCAACTACGCCGCGGCCAAGGCCGGCCTGATCGGCGCCACGCGTGCACTGGCACGTGAGCTGGCGAGTCGCGGCGTGTGTGTCAATGCCGTGGCACCGGGGTTCATCGACACGCCCATGATCCAGGGCACCCCACAACAAGTGATCAAGGATGCGGTACCGATGCAACGCGCAGGGCGCCCGCAGGAAGTGGCACAGGCCGTGGCGTTTTTGTGCTCGGATGCCGCGTCGTACATTACCGGTGAAGTGCTGAATGTCTCGGGAGGCATCATCTAGTGGCAAGTCATGACGCAGACGTCATCGTGATCGGCTCCGGACCGGCGGGCAGCACGGCCTCGGCCCTGCTCGCGGAATACGGACACCAGGTGTTGATGATCGATCGCGATACGCATCCGCGGTTTCATATCGGTGAATCGCTGTTGCCCATGGGCACGCCCGTTCTGGATCGCCTGGGTATCAAGCTCGACGCCAGCGAGTACCTGCTCAAGAACGGTGCCGAGTTCATTGACGAAGTCACCGGCCAGCGCCGCCGCTTCCCGCTGGCGGGCCAACACCAGCCGCACCAGGTCGAACGCGCGAAATTCGATCAGATGTTGGCGGAGAACGCCGTCGCACGTGGCGCACAGCTACGCCAGGGTGATGCCGTGCGAGCAGTATCCATCGACGCCGATGGCGTGGATGTCGACACCGACAGCGCACGTTTTCGCGCACGCTATCTGATCGATGCCAGTGGCCGCAGTGCGTTCATGGGCCGTATGCGTCAGGGCATTTCGCGCATCGACAATCTCGGCCGCTTTTCGCTGTACACGCACTACCGCAACGCCACTTCGGCGGCGGCACAGAGCGCGTATGCGTCCGGCGATGTCATGATCCTGATGCTCGATATCGGCTGGTTCTGGATCATCCCGCTGGTGGGAAATCGACTCAGCGTCGGACTCGTCGTCAAACGCACCGACGATCTGCCGGCACGCGGCGCCGCGCTGTTCGATCGCTATCGCGCGGCATCGCCGATCCTCAACGACCTGCTCGCGGGGGCCGAACAGGAATCACCCGTCCGCTCCGAGGCCGACTTCAGTTTCAGCAATCGGCAGCGCTTCGGTGCACGCTATGCGTGCTGCGGCGATGCCGCAGGTTTCCTCGACCCGGTATTCTCCTCGGGTGTATTCATGGCCGTGACCATCGCAGAGCGTATCGCCGACCGTGTGCATGCTGCACTGCAAAGCGACAGCGAGGGCGACCCACGGCTGCACGAACAGGACGACACGGTGTACGACCACGGATTCCGTTCGATGCTACTGTTCGTCGAGCGCTTCTACCAATACGACCTCGTGCATCACCTGTTCTTCGAGGCGGCGCGCGATGACGGTATTCGCAACGAGATTGCCGGTCTGCTCGCCGGCGATCTCTGGAGCGAAGGTAACAATTTCCAGCGCATGCTGCTGTCCGGTCGTCAGAACCGCGCGAGCAACGGCTGACGCGGCAGTGCGCAACAGCTAACGATACCCAGCGGCATGACGTCTACACATCAGCCGATGGAACAAGATGTCGGGCGTAAACGCCCTGACGCAACCAAGGAGGTCGTCTCATGAAAACGAAGTTGATGGGTCTGCTCGTCGTGTTGGCGCTGCTGTCGGGTTGTTCGAAGACCGTGCTCAAAGCCGATTCGGACCCGAACGTGGATATCGCGAGTCTGCAGTCCTTCTATGTGAAGAAGTTCGAGCCAGACCGCCGCGGCCTGGAACAGGTCATCGCGACGAAACTCGAAGAACTCGGCTACCAGGCGTCTTCCGGCACCGGCCCGGTACCCGCGGGTGTCGACGCGGTCGTCACCTATGCGGACCACTGGGCATGGGATATCACGAACTACATGCTGGAGATCAACATCCAGTTCCGCAATCCACAAACCGACTACGTCATCTCGAACGGCAACAGCTATCGCACCTCGCTCGTGCGCAAAGCGCCCGAGTTCATGATCGAGGAGACGCTGCGCGAAATGCTCGGCAAAGGACCGATGCCGGCGAATTCCGGGGCGGGGAAGTAAGCCATGTGGAGAACTGCGATCGTCTTGATGTGCGCCGTGCTCGCGGGTTGCGCCGCGGGTAACCGCTACAACTATCGCGACCATGCGGTATCCCTGCCGATCCGCGCCGAGGGCCAGCGCATACTCGTGCTCACGGTGGAGGATTTGCGACCCTACGTCCTCAATGGCGACAAGCCGGCAAACTTCGTCGGCCTGCAGCGCGGCGGCTTCGGCAATCCGTTCGATGTCACTACGGCCTCGGGCCAGTCGCTGACGCAGGATATGAAGGCTTCGATCAGTAACAGCCTGCGCAATGCCGGCTACACCGTGATCGCGAACCCCACCGAGCCGGACATGTCCCAGCTCAAGCAAGTCGCTGCACAGAACGACGCTTCACGTATCGTGTGGCTGAAGGTCAAAGACTGGAAGAGCGACATCTACGTGAGCATCGGTCTGTCGTACGACCTTCACCTTGCGGTATACAACGCACAGGGCATTCTGCTCGCCGAGAATACACAGCAGGGTGACAGCACAGTCGGTGGCGGCAAGCTGTCGGCGTCGCAAAACTCCGAGCACATGGCGCAGGAGTTCAGCAAACGCATCGGTTATCTGTTCAACAGCCCGAGCATCCGCGACGCATTGTGAGTGTGCGATAGAACCTTGGCGGGCCGTGCGGCCCGCCAACGACCATGCGGCGGCGATCCGCCATCCGTCAGCGCCACACGCACCGGATACCGACAGCCACATCGGCGGCATGGGCACGCAGTAGTGCCAGCCGATCGTCGCAACCGGCCGAGCTCCAGTTACCCCATCTGAAAGCTGGCCAAAGGGCCGGCACGGCGCCTGCGCCGCACTAGCGCGAAACCCGTCGCTCCGACTCCCACAGGCTCCACGCGAAACCGACGCCGACGGTCACATAGTCGGGGTCCTTGACCAGCGGACTGTCGTCGATGACGCCGGGTGAAAGCGTGCGGTAGCGCGCGAATACGCCGAGCGTGAGCCGCTCGTCCCACGCGTATTCGGTGCTCAGGTGCAAGAACGCGCTATGCAACCCTGAATCCGACGCATACGACGGCCGCTGCGGCGTGACATAGGGTGCATCCACGTCGTAGTAGTAGGCATTGAATCGCCGGCCGGCGTATAGAAAACCGACGTCGGCACGTGCCGACCAGCGCCCGTCGTCGCCGAGGTGTTTGCGCTCGACCTTGAGCGATGGTTCGGCCACCCAGCCCAGACCCTTGCCCGCCGTATCGAAGGTGTAGCGCACGGGAAAATGCAGGCTGTACGCGGTCGGTGCATCGGGTGCGGTCAGATCGACATTGAGCCGTGGGCCCACCTGACCCGTGAGCCGGATATCGGGCATCCCACGGCGAGCCTTGTTGTCATTGTCGACGGGCAGTCCGAACGAGAAACCGAGATCAAGCGAAATCCGTCTGCCCGTGAACAACCAGCCGCGGGCACCTTCGCGGTCGATGTCGAGCAGATCGCCACGATAGATGATGTAGGGAATCGCCAGCGGCAACGAATACGACTCGTCACTGCCCATGTACTGCGGCGTGTCGATGTAGCCGGCGGCGACACCGATCTCCCACAGCGGTTCTTCGTCTGCGGCCGCAGACTGCGCACAACCCAGCGCCGCGGCAAGAGCGACACCGAGCGGCATCCGCACTACCCGCGCTTGCGCTCGCGACGACCCGCTCAGCCTATCGGCAAGCAGGAGCCCACAGCGCTGCGGCCCGTCGCCGTTCACGACAGCGTCGCCCGCATCTTGTTCAGCCCTTCGCCGGGGTCAATTTCGTAGATACGCCCGGCGAAGATCTCGAGGAACTCGTCCTTGTGCCGCACATGGGCCATGTGGGCAAATCCCCAGGGATACTTCCAGAAATACGCGAGCATATCCTCGACCACGCGCTGTCCATCCGTCGTGACCCGCATGTACTGCGCGGCATGTGCCGGCCACTCACGGGGATCGCTGTCGCGACAGGCGACGATGGCACGCCGCACGTACTCGGCCTCCTTGACCGCAAACTCGACGCCGAACGAAAAGATCGGGTCGATGAAGGCATGACTGTCGCCTACACAGAACAGGCCATCGCGCGCGAATTCGTCGATGCGATAAGAATAATTCGACAT
>JAGRHA010000316.1 GCA_020445205.1 Gammaproteobacteria bacterium | reverse complement strand
GCGTCCCGACATCAAGCGGTGGCATGGCGCCGCGTGTCGCGACAAGCCGTCAGCCGGCTTTGCGACGAAGCCGATAGACATTTGATCCACGGGCTCGGTTGTCCAGCTCCTCCTGCAACGATGCCACGTGAGTGAGAAACTCCCGGCTCTGCAGTGTCAGCACGTCATAGCATTGCGCAACGCGCTCACGGTTTCGGGCCAGCAGAAACTGCACCATGGCACGCGCTGTTTTGCGTACGTTGCCGTAGGATTCGCGTGTGTGTTCGAACTCGGCCAGCAGACCGTATCTCTCTGCACCGACGGTTTCAATCCAGTGCTCGAACTGTGCGTCGGGTGCTATGTCCGCTGAGGGACTCGATGCCACCCACTCGCTGCGCACGTCTGAGGTGAATCGATCGAGCCAGGCGTAGTGCTGGTAGGCAGCCGAGAACAGCGGGGCGTCGTCCCTCGACCAATGGCCCGACGCGCTCGATTGCCACGATCGTGGCGGACGGTACGTCTTCAGCCACTCGGCGAAGGCATCTGCCTGCATCGGCTTCGCAATCCCATATCCCTGAGCGAGATCGCAACCCATACGCATCAGCATGTTGCCATGTGCCTCCGACTCGACGCCTTCCGCAATGACCTGGCGGTGGAACGCCTTGCTCAGGCCGATGATGCCCTCGACGATGGCGCGATCCTCTTCATCGTCGAGCATGTCACGTACAAACGAGCGGTCGATCTTCAGCGTGTCGAATGGCAGGCGCCGCAGGTACTGCAGTGATGCATAGCCCGTCCCGAAATCGTCGAGGGAAACCGATACCCCAAGCGCCTTGCATTCATCGATGATCTCGGCCACCGCGTCGAGGTTGCGTAACGCCGTCGTCTCGAGCAGTTCTATGTCGATGCTCGAGACGGCGACATCAGGGAACTCGTCCCGCACTCTTTGCAGTCGATCGACGAAGCCTGGCTTCTGGATGTGATACGGGATGATGTTCACCCCGACCTTCAAGTGGATGCCAGCGGCCTGCCACTCCGCCTGCTGACGCAAGACATCACGCAAAACCCAGAGATCGAGATCGACCGCGAGGTCATCGTGCTCCAAAACAGGGAGGAACTCGATCGGCGGTATCAATCCTCTCTCCGGATGGTTCCACCGGATGAGCGCTTCTGCACCGACGACCACGCCGGTGCGCATGTTGACCTTCGGTTGATAGTGCAGCTCGAACTGACCGCTCCTGATCGCAATGCCGATCTCTTCGCGCGTGCGCTGGTGTGCGACGAACTCGCGGTTCTGCTTGGCATCGAAGAACCGGAAATGGCCTCGCCCGTTCTGCTTGACGCTGTACATCGCCTGGTCTGCATGCCGGAGCAACGTGTCGGCATCGCTATCGTCGAGTGGGAATAGTGCGGCGCCGGCACTGGCCGTGATGTTGGCGGCTTTGCCATCCTGCACGGCGTACTCGCCCGATATTGCGGCAAGCATGCGTTGGATGGCCGTTTCACATCCGCTGGGATCCGGCAGGCCCGTCAGCAGGATGACGAATTCGTCACCCCCGATTCGCGCCACGCTGTCGGATTCGCGTGCGACGTCCTGCAAACGGCGCGCGACCTCGACGAGCAGTTCGTCGCCGGCCGGGTGACCGTACTTGTCGTTGACGGGTTTGAATCCGTCCAGGTCGACATAACAGACGGCCAGGAAATCACCCGCACGCTTCGCCGATGCCATGGCCTGCTGCAGGCGGTCTGCCAGCAGCACCCG
>JAGRHA010000315.1 GCA_020445205.1 Gammaproteobacteria bacterium | reverse complement strand
TGTCTTCCCAGCCGTTCTTGAAGATGTGGTACATCATCCCCCAGATGATCGGCACGTCGGTGCCGGGCCGGATGCGCAGGAAGTGGTCTGCGTGCGCGGCAGTCCGCGTGAAACGCGGATCGATCACGATGATCGGCGCGTTGTTCTCTTCCTTCGCCTTGAAGATGTGCTGCAGCGCGACCGGGTGTGCCTCGGCCGGGTTCGAGCCGATCAACAGGATGGCCTTCGACTTGTGGATGTCGTTGTAACTGTTGGTCATCGCGCCGTAACCCCAGGTGTTCGCGACGCCGGCAACCGTGGTCGAGTGGCAGATGCGGGCCTGGTGGTCGACGTTGTTCGTGCCCCACATGGCGGCGAACTTGCGGTACAGGTAGGCCTGTTCGTTGTTGAACTTGGCCGAACCCAGCCAGTACACCGAATCCGGGCTCGATTCTTCACGGATCTTGAGCAGTTTGTCGCCGATCTCGTTGATCGCCTGGTCCCATGAAACCTTTTCCCACTTGCCGTTGACGAGCTTCGTCGGGTATTTCAGGCGACGTTCGCCGTGGCCGTGCTCGCGTACGGCTGCGCCCTTGGCACAGTGCGCACCGCGGTTGAACGGATGGTCGAAAGCCGGCTCCTGGCCCACCCAGACACCATTCTTGACTTCGGCGATCACGCCGCAGCCCACGGAGCAGTGTGTGCATACGCTGCGCACCTGCTGCGTGTCGCCTTCCGCGGTCGCAGCCGGACCGGCCGCGGTCGCTTTGCGCATCATGCCCGGCGCGAGGCCGGTCGCGAGCACGCCGCCGCCGGCCATGATGCCCGAGCGACGCAGGAACTCACGCCGGCTGACCTGTCCGGATCCCACCACCGGTGTGGTGTTGGTAACGTCGGCGCTCGTTTGTGTCGGCGATTCGACCCGGTCGGATACTTTTTTCAGTTTCATGGTCTCTCCTCCGCTTCGCCGTTCAGGCCGACGCACTCTTGTAGTAATCGAGGACGTGCTGGGTCAGTCGGTAGCCTTCCTGCTGCGATTGCGCCGGCGTCTCGACCTCGGCCGAAGCGGCGGCGGCCAGGCCAGGGGCGGCTGCCGCGGCCACGGCGACGCTACCGGTCGTGACGGCGTCCTTGAGGAAGGTGCGGCGGGAATCGGAGGTCGGGAGATTCGGGTCTTTCATCGCGATGTGTCCTCAGTGAACGCCGCGTCCGGGCAGACGGCACGGCTGGAATGACATGAAACGTCAAAGCAAGCGACACGCCTGCGGATCGAGAAAAAAATGACAAGATCGGATTGAATTCGCCATTCGGATACCGAGAGCCGGGTATAAAACGGACCACTGGCCCATTTTGTCGCGCAGGGTTAGGTCAGTTTGGCGCAATACGACCCGAGTGCCTTGTGGTACTCAGTCGTGCAAGGCCAGGTAGCGACTTTCCATGTCGACGAAGGCGCGACCGATGCGTGCCACCGAACGATAGAAAACCGCCGATGGTGCCGAGGCGAGATCATCGAAGAACTGAGCAGCCCAGCTGCCCAAGTGGGCGTCAAAAAATGCCTTCTGGTCTGCCTCGGGAACCGCATCGGCGACCAGATAGGCCATGACTTCGCACAAGGCACCGATGTGGTCTTCGGGCTCGTGCACGCCCTCTGCGCGTTCGAAGCCGAGTCGTGCGAGATCCTGGCGCAGCACGCCGAGCGGTTTCTCCATGAGAAAGCCCGTGAGGTACCAGGAGCCGTAGGGCA
>JAGRHA010000040.1 GCA_020445205.1 Gammaproteobacteria bacterium | reverse complement strand
GACGAGCCCATCGCGAACTCGTCCATGTTGGTCTTGCCGAGCATCACGGCACCCGCCTGCTGCAGGCGTTCGACCACGGTCGCGTCATACGGCGAGACGAAGTTGTCGAGCATGCGCGACCCGCAGCTGGTGCGCACATCGCGCGTGCAGAAGATGTCCTTGTGCGCGATCGGCACACCGGTCAGCGGTCCGGCATCACCGGCCGCAAGACGGGCGTCGGCAGCCGCGGCCTGTGCCAGCGCCTGTTCCTCGGTCAGGGTGACGAAGCTGTTGAGCTTGGCGTCATGCGCCTTGATGCGCTGCAGCATGTGTTGCGTGAGTTCGACACTCGATACCTCGCGCGCGCGCAACGCGGCTGACAGCTCGGCGATGGTCTTGTTGTGCATGGGTGGGCGATCCGGTTTAACCAGTGGGATGACGCGGCGCGTGGCGCGACCTTACTCGATGACCTTCGGCACCAGGAACAGACCGCGCTCGACCGCCGGCGCGTTGCTCTGATAGCGGTCGCGCTGGTCCGTTTCGCTGACCTGATCGACGCGCAGACGCTGCGCCATCTCGAGCGGGTGCGCCATGGGCGTGACGCCCGCGGTGTCGATCGCGTCCATCTGCGCGACGAGATCGAGGATATTGGACAGGTCGCGGCCGAGCGC
This sequence comes from Gammaproteobacteria bacterium, assembly GCA_020445205.1. GTDB lineage: Bacteria > Pseudomonadota > Gammaproteobacteria > Chromatiales > Chromatiaceae > Thiosocius. The sequence continues at coordinate 14,576 of JAGRHA010000040.1, read as the reverse complement.
GAGCGTGTCGTTTTCGTTTACGGCGAGGCGCGCCAGGTGCGCGATCTTCGCGACGTCTTCGGGGCTGAGCGACATGGGAGACCTACCGCCGGGTGGAGATTCCGAACAGGGGCGGGAAATTACCACAATCGTGCGACAGGTCGAAACCTGGGCGGCCAGGCGCGCTTGCCGTAGCCCGGGGCCGTTGCTAGATTAGCGCCCTTTCCGGGCCGCAAGAGTCCGGCTCACCACTTTTCAAGATCAATGGCTGCGCCGCCCGTATCCGGGTGACCGGCCGGGCAGTGGAAATCACAGCATGTTCCTTCGTCGTATTCGCGGGCTTTTCTCCAACGACCTTTCGATCGATCTCGGCACCGCCAACACGCTGATCTATGCGCGCGACCAGGGCATCGTGCTCAACGAACCCTCGGTGGTCGCCATTCGTCAGGATCGCGGCCCGGGTGGCCCGAAGTCGGTAGCTGCCGTGGGCGAGGAAGCGAAAAAGATGCTCGGCCGCACTCCGGCCAACATCACGGCGATCCGTCCCATGAAGGAAGGCGTGATCGCCGACTTCACGGTCACCGAGAAGATGCTGCAGTACTTCATTCATAAGGTGCACGAGTCGCGCCTGATCCGTCCCAGCCCGCGCGTGCTGGTCTGCGTGCCGTGCGGCTCGACACAGGTCGAGCGCCGCGCGATCAAGGAATCGGCAGCCGGTGCCGGTGCACGTGAGGTGTACCTCATCGAGGAACCCATGTCCGCAGCCATCGGCGCCGGGCTCCCGGTCGACGAGGCGCGTGGTTCGATGGTGCTGGATATCGGCGGTGGCACGTCCGAAGTCGCGATCATCTCGCTCAACGGCATCGTGTACTCCAATTCCGTACGCATCGGCGGTGACAAGTTCGACGAGGCGATCATCAACTACGTGCGCCGCAACTACGGCACGCTGATCGGCGAAGCGACGGCCGAAAAGGTCAAGAAAGAGATCGGTTCCGCGTATCCGGGGAACGAGGTACGCGAAATGGAGGTCAAAGGCCGCAACCTGGCCGAAGGGGTGCCGCGCAGTTTTACCTTGAGCTCGAACGAGATCCTCGAGGCGTTGCAGGAACCACTGTCGGGAATTGTCGACGCGGTCAAAAAAGCGCTCGAACAGACACCGCCCGAACTGGGCGCCGACGTCGCCGAACGCGGTATCGTACTGACCGGCGGTGGTGCGCTGCTCAAGGATCTGGACCGTCTGATCGAGGAAGAGACGGGGCTGCCGGTGATCATCGCCGAAGACCCGCTGACCTGCGTCGCGCGCGGCGGTGGCCGCGCTCTGGAGATGATGGACGAACGCGGAGGTGACATCTTCACCGTCGAGTGACCCACCCCCCTTGCGCGTGCACGCCGCGAGCGGCGAGCACGACGTGCCGCGTGCGACACTGTCGGAGCGCTGCCTTGACGGCGCCGACGAACCCGATCGCCAGGCGCGGCAAGAACGGAGAGCATTACCATCAAGCCGATCTTCGCACAGGGCCCTTCGCAGACGACGCGCCTCGTGGTCGCCGTCATTCTGTCGCTGACCCTGCTGGTGCTCGACCACCGCTTCCACCATCTACAGCAGTTGCGCAGTGCGCTGGCGTTCGTGACCTACCCACTGCATTACCTCGCCGACCTGCCTTTCACCGCGTCGCGCTGGCTCAGCGAGACCACGAGCAGTCGCGACACCCTGTTGCAACAGAACCGCGAACTGCGTGACGAGAACCTGCGCCTGCGCGCCGAACTGCAGAAATACGAGTCGCTGCAAGCCGAGAACATGCGCCTGCGCGACCTCGTCGATTCGTCGTTCAAGGTCGGCGATCGCGTGCTGGTCGCCGAACTGTCGTCGGTCGATCTCGACCCCTACAAGCAGCAGGTCATCATCAACAAGGGCGCCATCTCGGGCGTGTTCGAAGGCCAGCCGGTGCTCGACGCGCACGCGGTCATGGGCCAGGTGACGAACGTGACGCCACTGTCGTCGACGGTCCTGCTGATCACGGATACCAGCCACGCCCTGCCCGTGCAGGTGTTACGCAACGGTCTGCGCACGATCGCACTCGGGACCGGGCACATCGACGAACTCAAGCTGCCGTATCTGCCGACCAATTCCGACATCGTCGAAGGCGATCTGCTGGTCACGTCGGGACTCGGCGGCAAGTTTCCGCCCGGCTACCCCGTCGCACGCGTGACGCGCATCGACCGCTCGCCAGACGCACCGTTTTCCAACGTGGTCGCACAACCGCGCGCGCACCTCGATCGCAGCCGTGAAGTCCTACTGGTGTGGACCGTGCCCAACCAGTTGCCGGTACCCGGCGATCCGGTCGCGCCACCGGCGCCGCTGGCACCGGCAACCGGCAACGACGGCGCTGCGGGCACGGGGGACGCGGCGCCGGATACCACGCCAGACCCGGAGCCACAGGCATGAGCACGGGCCAGGGGCGCCTGATCATCGTCGTCACGGTGTGCGTGGCCATGCTGTTGGCGATACTGCCGATGCCCGATTGGGCACGCCCGTTCCGGCCGCCGTGGGTCACGCTGGTGCTGATCTACTGGGCGATCGCACTGCCGCACCGGGTCGGTGTCGGCAGCGGCTTTGTCGCCGGCATCGTGCTCGACGTACTCACGGGCGCGTTGCTCGGCCAGCATGCACTGGCGATGTCCGTGGTGGTCTTCATCGCCATCCAGCTGCACCAGCGCATCCGTGTGTTTCCATTCTGGCAGCAGTCACTGGGCATCCTCGTGCTGCTGATCGTCGAACACCTGTTCGGTCTGTGGATCACGGGCGCCACGCGCGGCACCGCGCCGGCGCTGCAGTACTGGGCCGGCCCGTTCATCGGTGCGCTGCTGTGGCCGTGGACATTCGTTACCTTGCGCAAGGTTCGGCGCCACTTCAAGGTGACCTGAGGCGATGTTGGCCTTGTCTGCGAAACAACCTGCGATGGCGTCGACTGTACCGCGACATGACGCCCGTACCGGGCGCGCGGGTGGTCGCTGATGCAGCTCAAGGACACGATTCGCGAGAGTCAGGGCTTCCTCAACCGTGCCATCGTCGCCGGCATGCTGGTGGTCGCCGCCGTGTTGCTGCTGGTCTGGCGCATGCTGCAGCTGCAGATCGTCAACCACGAGCATTTCACAACCCTGTCGCGTGAGAACCGCGTCAAGGTCGTCCCCGTGCCGCCGACGCGCGGCCTGATCTACGATAGCCGCGGCGTGCTGCTGGCACAGAATCGCCCCGCGTACAGCCTCGAGATCACACCGGAGCAGGTCGAGGACCTCGACGACGTGCTCAGCGAACTCGGCAAGGTCATCGAGATCGGTGACGAAGACCTCGAACGTTTCTGGCAATTGAAGAAGCGCAAGCGTCGCTTCGACAGCGTGCCCATCCGCGTGAATCTGAGCCCGGACGAGACAGCACAGTTCGCTGTACACCGGCACCGCTTTCCCGGTGTCGACATCAAAGCGCAGCTGCTGCGTCACTACCCGCACGACATCAAGACCACGCACGTACTGGGTTATGTCGGGCGGGTCAGCCAGCGCGACCTCGAGCAGATCGATGCTTCGAACTACGCGGGCACCAGTCACATCGGCAAGAACGGCGTCGAGAAGACGTACGAGTCGGCGCTGCACGGCTCGGTCGGCTACGAACAGATCGAGATCAACGCTGCGGGACGCAAGGTGCGTACGCTCGAGCAGACGCCCCCGGAGCCCGGCGTCGATATCCACCTGCATCTCGATATCGCGCTGCAAGAAGTCGCCATGAAGGCCTTTGGCGACAACAACGGTGCGATCGTCGCGATCAACCCACAGAACGGCGGTGTCCTGGCATTCGTCAGCCAGCCCGGCTACGACCCGAACCTGTTCGTCGAAGGTATCAGCCGCAAGGACTACGACGCCCTGCAGAAGGACATCAACCGCCCGCTGTACAACCGTGCCTTGCGCGGTCAATACCCACCGGGATCGACGGTCAAGCCGTTCATGGGCCTCGCCGGCCTGGAATACGGCGTGATCCAGTTCGACAGCAGCGTGTATTGTCCGGGCTTCTTCCAACTTCCCGGCAACACGCACAGATATCGCGACTGGAAGAAGACCGGGCATGGGCCAATGGATCTCGACGCCGCGATCGTGCAGTCGTGCGACGTGTTCTTCTACAAGCTGGCTTACGATCTCGGGGTCGACCGTCTGCACGAGTTCCTCGGTCAGTTCGGTTTCGGCGATCGCACGGGCATCGACCTCACGGGCGAATCCACGGGCTTGCTGCCGTCGCGCCAATGGAAGCGCCGCTCGCGCAACCAACCCTGGTATCCCGGCGAGACACTGATCATGGGTATCGGCCAGGGATACTTCCTGACCACGCCACTGCAACTGGCGGCCGCCACTGCGGCGATCGCCAACGACGGCAGCTATTACACGCCACACGTGGTCGACTACCTGCGTTCGCGCGAAAGCGGCGAGATCACGCCGATCCCGCCGACCTCAGAACAGATCCCCAAGTCCCTGCAGCACAACTGGGAAGACGTGCGCAACGGCATGGTCAACGTCGTCGAAAGCCCGCGTGGCACGGCCAAGCGCATCCGCAGCAAGGATTACCGGATCGCCGGCAAGACCGGCACGGCGCAGGTGTTCACGGTCGCCCAGGACGAGGACTACGACGAAGACGAGATCGACAAGCGCCTGCGTGACCACGCCCTGTTCATCGCCTACGCACCGGTCGAGAATCCGCAGATCGCCATCGCCGTGGTGGTCGAGAACGGCGGCCACGGTGGTTCCACGGCGGCACCCATCGCGCGCCAGGTGATCGATGCCTACCTGCTGCGCGATCAAGCACCCAGCGAGGAGTCGAGTGAATTACAGCCCACGCCAGCTAGGTGACCTGACACCGACCAACCCGAACAGCCGCCAGGGCCTGCTCGCGGTGTTCCATATCGACCTGCCGCTGCTCGTCGGCCTGTTGCTGCTGTGCGGCTTCGGCCTGATCGTGTTGTATTCGGCATCGGGCGAGAATCTCGGCCAGGTCGAACGCCAGGCCGTGCGTATCGTGCTGGCATTCTTCGTCATGCTCGCGATCGCGCAGATCAGCCCGGGCACCCTGCGCCGCTGGAGCCCTTCGCTGTACGCCATCGGCGTACTGATGCTGGTTGCCGTGCTGGTGTTCGGTGAAGTCGGCAAGGGTGCGCAACGCTGGCTCGATCTCGGCATCGTGCGTTTCCAACCATCGGAGATGGTCAAGCTCGCCGTGCCGCTGATGATCGCGTGGTTCCTCGCCGAGCAACGCCTGCCGCCGCGCTGGCGGCGCCTGCTGATCGCCGCCGTGCTCATCGTCATACCTGTCCTGTTGATCGCCAAGCAACCCGACCTTGGCACCGCGTTGCTGGTGGCGAGCGCCGGCATCTTCGTGTTGTTCCTCGCCGGCATCAGCTGGCGCCTGATCGGCGCCCTGGCGGTCGGCGGTGCCGCGGCGGCGCCCGTGGTGTGGTACCTGATGCGCGACTACCAACGCCAGCGCGTGCTGACGTTTCTCGACCCGGAGAACGACCCCCTCGGCGCGGGTTACCACATCATCCAGTCGAAGATCGCCATCGGCTCGGGTGGGCTGTACGGCAAGGGCTGGCTCAACGGCACGCAGTCGCAGCTCGACTTCCTGCCGGAGCGGCATACCGATTTCATCTTCGCCGTGCTCGCCGAGGAGTTCGGTCTCATCGGCGTGTTGATCCTGCTCGCCCTGTACCTGTTCGTGATCGCGCGCGGCCTGTACATCGCCACGCGCGCGCAGGACACCTTCACGCGCCTGCTCGCCGGCTCGTTGATCCTCGAATTCTTCGTCTACCTGTTCGTCAACACCGGCATGGTCAGCGGCCTGCTGCCCGTCGTCGGTGTGCCGCTACCGCTGGTCAGCTACGGCGGCACCTCACTGGTGACCCTGATGGCCGGCTTCGGTATGCTGATGTCCATTCATACCCATCGCCGATTGCTGCCGACGTGATGATGCGAAAACTGTTGTTGCCGATTCTGCTGCTGGCCGCCGGCGTCGCGGCGGCAAAAACGCCCGACCAGTTGCGTAACGAGTTCATCGACATGATGGTCAAGCGCCATGGTTTCGATCGCCAGGAGGTCAAGCGCGTGCTGTACAAGGCACAGCTCAGCCGACCGATCCTCGACGCGATTGCGCGCCCGGCGGAAAAGACCCTCAACTGGACCGCGTACCGTGCGATCTTCCTCAAGCCGGCGCGCATCCAGGGCGGCGTTGCTTTCTGGAACCAGCATGCCGAAGCACTGGCGCGCGCTGAACGCGAATATGGCGTGCCGCCACACATCATCGTGGCGATCCTGGGCGTCGAGACGCGCTACGGTGCACACACCGGTGGCTATCGTGTACTCGATGCACTGCACACGCTTGGCTTCCACTACCCACGGCGCGGGGCGTTCTTCCGCGAACAGCTCGACCATTTCCTGCGCTTCTCGCGCGAGGAAGACATCGATCCGACGATGCCCACGGGTTCTTATGCCGGCGCCATGGGCATGCCACAGTTCATGCCCGACAGTTTTCGTGTCTATGCGGTCGACTTCGACGGCGACGGGCACCGCGACATCTGGCACAACCCCGACGACGTGATCGGCAGTGTGGCGAACTACTTCGTCAAAAAGGGTAACTGGCAGCAGGGCCAGCCCGTGGCATTTCCCATCGACAAGGTCGACGGCGATGTGAAAGCGCTGGTCGATGCCGGCGCACGTCCCAGCCTCGCGCCGCAGAAGCTCGCTGCGGCCGGTATCGACGTCGGCGCCGTACCCGCGGACAGCAAGGTCAGCCTGCTCGATTTCGACACCGATGACGGCACCGAGTACTGGATCGGCCTCGACAATTTCTACGCGATCATGCGCTACAACCCGCGCACCAAGTACGCGATGGCGGTATACCAACTGGCGGAAGCCATCCGCGAACAAAGGGCGCAAACGCTCGCCGGCAAGACCGATGGCTGAGCGGGCGCGCCGCATGCATCGGTACGCCCGCCTGGCCCTGTTGGCACTGCTGCTCGCAGGGCTGTTCATCGCAGGCTGCAGCACCCGCATCCCCGGATTGCCCGACGATCGCGACGGCCCCGGTGAACATCGTGACGTCAGCCAGGTACCGGACGCGGTGCCGCGTGACGAGCCACGCAGCCGCTACGGCAATCCGGCAAGCTATGTCGTACTCGGCAAGCGCTACCACACCCTGGGCGACAACCGCGGCTTCGTCGAACGCGGTATCGCCTCCTGGTACGGGCGCAAATTCCACGGCCGCAAGACGTCGAACGGCGAGACCTACGACATGTACGCGATGTCGGCAGCGCACAAATCGCTGCCGATCCCGACTTACCTCGAAGTGACCAACCTCGAGAACGGCCGACGTGTGATCGTGCGCGTCAACGACCGTGGCCCGTTCCACGAGAACCGCGTCATCGATCTTTCGTATGCGGCAGCTTCGCGCATCGGCATGCTCGGCAAGGGCACGGCATTAGTGGAGATCCGCGCCATCGACGCGCGCGCACCGGTGCCCGCGACGCGCGTCGCCGAACAATCGCAGACACCATCGAGACCCGGGCCGATTGTGCCTGGCGCTGTCGATGCCGCACCACGCATCTACCTGCAGGCCGGGGCATTCAGCAGCAGCGGCAATGCCGAACGCCTGCGCAAAAAGCTCGAAAGTGGTCTGTCCCGTCCGGTGCGGGTGATCGCCGCGGAATCGCCGCGCGGACCAGTCCATCGCGTGCAGGTCGGCCCCCTCGCCTCGGTCGAAATCGCCGATCAGGTGACTTCGCGCATGCACGGTTTCGGCATTACCGAACCCCTGGTGGTCATCGACTGAACCGTGGCCGGCACGTGACGCACTGCCGTGTTTTAGGGATATTCCCCTGCCGCTGCATTTCACCAGCCGTTAGAATGACGGCGTTCCGGTACCGGCGACATCGACGCAGCGCAGCGTGAGCCGGTCCACGTCCAAAACGAAGCAGTACCGTGCCCGCCCGGGTATGCTTCACCCCGGGTTCGGCCGCCAAACACCGGGAAAGCAGTAACGTGCACAAAGCAACCGCATCCGTTGTCCTCGCCCTTGTCCTCGCCCTCAGTACGCGCGTATTCGCCCAGGACGGACCGCCAGCGCCACCGACCGTGGCCGCAACAGGCTATCTGTTGATCGACATGGACAGCGACATGGTGCTCGCGGCGAAAGATGCCGAGCAGCGCCTCGAACCGGCGAGCCTGACGAAGATCATGACGGCGTACGTGGTCTTCCATGAGCTGCACAACGGCTCCGTGAAGCTCACGGACCAGGTGCTGGTCAGCGAAAAAGCCTGGAAGACGCCAGGCTCGCGCATGTTCATCGAAGTCAACAAGCGCGTATCGGTCGAGGACCTGCTCAAAGGCATGGTCATCCAGTCGGGCAACGACGCCAGCGTCGCACTCGCCGAACACGTCGCCGGCAGCGAAGAGGCCTTTGCCAACCTCATGAACGACCACGCGCACCGCCTGGGCATGGACAATACACATTTCGTCAATGCCACCGGCCTGCCCGACCCGGAGCACTACACCACGCCGCACGATATCGTCCGCGTCACCGAAGCGACGATTCGCGATTTCCCGGAGCTCTACAAGCTGTACGCGGTCAAGGAATTCACCTTCAACGACATCCGCCAACACAACCGCAACAACCTGCTGTGGCGCGACGACAGTGTCGACGGCGTCAAGACCGGACACACCGAGGCCGCCGGTTTCTGCCTCGTCGCCTCGGCCAAGCGCGACAGCATGCGCCTGGTATCGGTGGTCATGGGCACCGAGAGCGAAAAGGCGCGCATCAACGAGAGCCAGTCGCTGCTCAACTACGGTTTCCGTTTCTTCGAGACCCATCGTCTCTACGGTGCCAACGACCGCCTTACCCGGACGCGCGTGTGGATGGGTGAAAATGAAGAGGTGTCACTGGGGCTGGCACGCGATCTCCACGTGACCATTCCGCGTCGCCAGTACGACAAGCTCAACGCGCGAACCGAGATCCAGCCGCTGATCGAGGCGCCGCTGAACAAAGGGCAGAAGGTCGGCGAGGTGATCGTCGAACTCGACGGCAATGAAGTCATGCGTCGGCCGCTGGTCGCACTCGAAGACGTGCCCGAAGGCGGATTGTGGCGCAAAGCCGTCGATACCGTGTTGATGATGCTGGAGTGATGCCGCTATGGACGACGCATTGGTGTATCTCAACGGCGAATACCTGCCACGCGAGCGCGCCTGCCTGCCGCTGACCGACCGCGGCCTGCTGTTCGGTGACAGCGTTTACGAAGTGGTGCCGGCGTACGGCGGCCGGCCGTTCCGCGTCAACCAGCACCTCGCGCGGCTCGATCGCAGCCTCGCCGCGATCCGCATGCAGAACCCGCTGAGCCACGACGAATGGCGTACGGTGTTCGAACGCCTGACCGCCCCGGTGCAGGGCCAGGACCAGTCGATCTACCTGCAGGTGACGCGCGGCGCTTACCCGGTGCGCAACCATGTCATCCCGGCACAGGTCGACGCCAACGTGTTCGCCTTTTGCATGCCGATCCCGCCACGTGATCCTGCCGTGGCGGCGCGTGGCATCCGCGCCATCACGCTCGACGACATCCGCTGGCATCGCTGCGATATCAAGGCGACGACCCTGCTGGCCAACGTCCTGGCGCGTGCCCAGGCCAGCGACGAAGGCGCCGACGAAGCGATTCTCGTACGTGATGGCCAGGTGATGGAGGGCACGGCGAGCAACCTGTTCATCGTCAGCAACGGCCTGCTGATCACACCCCCCGACAGCCCCGAACTGCTGCCGGGAATCACGCGCGACCTGGTGTTGGAACTTGCGCAGGAAGCCGGCGTACCACACGCCCACGCCACCATCGGCATGGCGGAACTCGAAAGCGCCGAAGAGGTCTGGGTAACCAGCTCGACACGCGAGATCGCCGCCGTCGTCGAGCTCAACGGCCGTCGCGTCGGTGATGGCGTACCCGGCGAAATGTGGCACCGCATGGATGCGCTGTATCAGGCCTGCAAGGAACGCCTGCGCCTAGGTGATGAATGCCATGACGATTGAACGCCGCGAAGACGCACCCGGTTTCGAGTTCCCCTGTGACTACGAGATCAAGGCCATGGGCATCGATGATGGCGCCTTTCACGAAGTGGTGGTCGAGATCATCCGCCGCCACTGCGATCGCGTGCGTGACGACAGTGTGCGCAGCCGTGCCAGCCGCGGCGGCAAATACGTGTCGGTGAGCGTCACCATCGAGGCGAGCAGCCGCGAGCAGCTCGATGCGATCTACGACGACCTTACGGCGCACGACAAGGTGCTCATGCGTCTCTGAGGCGTGGCCACGGCCCGCACGTGGACGCAGCACGTACTCCCGCCGGATGACGGCACGACATCACCCAATGACGACGCATACACCCCGTCACCGTCCTTGTACCGCGCATGCACAGGCATTGCGTGCCGATGCACGGCGATGCCACTGCCCGCGCACCTGCAATGGCACGGCGGCCAGGCATAGGGGCGTAACACCACTGTCAGTCGCGTGCCCGGTCGCCGCGTCGTGGCAGTAGGGCGACACGGCATGAGCGCTGCCAGCGACAGGCGCGTGATCGTGCGCGAGCTGGGCCTGCGCGACTATGTGCCGACCTGGCAGGCGATGCGTGACTTCACCGACACACGCGGCGCCGACAGCGTGTCGGAGATCTGGCTTGTCGAGCACCCGCCCGTATTCACCCAGGGCCAAGCGGGCAAGGCCGAGCACGTCCTCATGCCGGGTGACATCCCCGTGGTCCAGACCGACCGCGGCGGTCAGGTGACCTATCACGGCCCGGGGCAGCTGGTGGTCTATCTGCTGATCTCGTTGCGCGAGACCGGTCTCGGCATCCGTGGCCTGGTCAGCGTGATGGAGAACGCGATCATCACCCTGCTCGCGCACTACGGTATTGCCGCCGAGGCACGCGCCGATGCGCCGGGCGTGTATGTCGATGGACGCAAGATCGCATCACTGGGTCTGCGCGTGCGCCGCGGATGTACCTACCATGGGCTGGCATTGAACGTCTGCAACGACCTCGAACCCTTCGCGCGCATCAACCCATGCGGCTTCGCCGGTCTCGAGGTGACCAGCACACAACGCCTCGGCATCGATGTCCCGCCGCACGTGCTCGGCAAAGCCCTGGTTGCGGAATTGGCGCAGGCGCTCGCCTGCGAAGCGGAGTGGGCAGCCGCGGAATGAAACCCGTCGCGGCGGGACGCGGCAGGCCCACGCGGCGTCAGCGCACGACTTCCTGCGCCACCTCGTCGTCGGACTGATCGGTCGCGGCGGCGAACTCCTCGCTGGACAGCAAGGCACCGGCCTCGAGTCCTTCCGCATCCATGAGCGCGGCGATGCGTTGCATTGCCGACAGCAGCAGCGTCTGTTCCCAGTCGGGCAAGGATTCGAAACGTGTGACGAACGTCTCCTGCAGCAGCGGTGGCGCGCTGGCGAAAATCTGCTGACCCGCCTTGGTGGTCGAGATCAAAACCCGGCGCTTGTCCTGGATGTCACGGCTGCGACACAGCACCCCGCGCGCCTCGAGGCGCTTGACGATATCCGTCACCGTCGCCTGGCTCAGTTTCACGCGTCGGGCCAGATCACCTGCAGTCAGCCCCTGGCTGGCAACCACCTCGCCCAATATGACGGCTTGCGGGCCCGTCAACCCGTGGCTCTGAACCAGTCGACGGGAATGCAGATCAACCGCCCGCATGACACGTCGCAAGGCGACGAGCATAGTCGCCGAAATCGCACTTTTTTGATTCGACTTCGAATCAGTCATCACGTCGAAACCCACCCTATCGATGCGTCATGCCCCATTTTAGTGCGATATCGCGTTTGAATAGGTTGAACGCTTTGTTTAGTCTTCTAACCAATTCCGGCAGTACAGTGGCACGTCCATGTGTGGAATATGCGGTGAGATCCGCTTCGACGGCCAAGCGCCGTCGATCGCAGCAATCACGAACATGAACCGGGTGCTGTTCCCCCGTGGCCCCGATGGTAGCGGGATTTTCCAGGCGCGCCATCTGGCGGTGGGACATCAGCGGCTCAAGATCCTCGACCTCAGCGAGCACGCGCAGCAGCCGATGATCGACAACGAACTCGGTCTCGGCATCGTGTTCAACGGCTGTATCTACAACTTTCGCGACCTGCGCGTGCAGTTGCAGGGACTCGGCTATCGCTTCTTTTCCGATGGCGATACCGAGGTGATTCTCAAGGCCTATGCGGCCTGGGGCACAGCCTGCGTCGAGCATTTCCACGGCATGTTCGCGTTCGCGATCTGGGAGCGCGACTCAGGACGCGTGTTCCTCGCGCGCGACCGCCTGGGCATCAAACCGCTCTATTACGCCGAACTCGACGGCGGCCTGCGCTTCGCATCCACACTGCCGGCATTGCTCGCGACCGACGGCATCGACACCGCCATCGATCCGGTCGCCCTACATCACTACATGAGCTTTCATGCCGTGGTGCCGGCACCGCACACCATCGTTGCCGGCGTGCGCAAGCTGCCGCCCGCCACCGTGCGCATGATCGAACCCGATGGGCGCAGTCGCGACCACTGCTACTGGCGGCTGCATTTCGGCATGCGTGGCGACGACCGCGAGCGCGATTACGCCGACTGGCAGGACGTCACGCTGCAGGCACTGCGCAAAGCCGTCGAACGCCGTCTGGTCGCCGACGTCCCGGTCGGCGTGCTGTTGTCGGGCGGGCTCGATTCGAGCCTTATCGTCGGTCTGCTCGCGGAGCAGGGACAACACGGCCTGAGCACGTTCTCGGTCGGCTTCGAAGCGGTCGACGACGAGGCCGGTGACGAGTTTCAGTATTCGGACATCATCGCCCGCCATTTCGCCACCGATCATCACCAGATCCGTGTCGACAGTGGCCGCCTGCTGCCCGCCCTCGACCGCTGCATCACGGCCATGAGCGAACCCATGGTGAGTCACGACGTGATCGGTTTCTACCTGCTGTCCGAACAGGTGTCGCAACACGTCAAGGTGGTACAGAGCGGCCAGGGTGCCGACGAGGTGTTCGCGGGTTACCACTGGTATCCGCCGTTGCAGAGCAGCAGCGATCCTGTCAGCGACTACGCACGCGTATTCTTCGATCGCGACCACGCGGGCTTCGCACGCGCCGTCAACCCCGAGCTGGTCGGCGACGATCACAGCCGCGCCCTGGTCACGCGCCACTTCGCCGCACCGGGAGCCCAGCAGCCCATCGACAAGGCGCTGCGCCTGGACACCCAGATCATGCTCGTCGACGACCCGGTCAAGCGCGTCGACAACATGACCATGGCCTGGGGCCTCGAGGCGCGCGTGCCGTTCCTCGACCACGAACTCGTCGAGCTCGCGGCACGCATCCCCGCCGAACACAAGATCGCGTCGGGCGGCAAGGGCGTACTCAAGGAAGCAGCGCGTGCGGTGATTCCCGCGGCCGTCATCGACCGCCCCAAAGGCTACTTTCCGGTACCCGCGCTCAAGTATCTCGAGGGGCCGTACCTGGCCTACGTCAAAGACACCCTTGAGACCCCGGCCGCACGGCAGCGAGGCCTGTTCCGCGACGAATACATCGCCAACCTGCTCGCCGAACCCAAAGCGCACATCACACCGTTGCGCGGTTCCAAGTTGTGGCAGATCGCCTTGCTCGAGCGCTGGCTGCAGCAACACGGGGTCGCGGCCTGATGAAGAAGGCGTCGAGTTACCGCACACGCCTCGAGCGTCAACGCAGCCCGAGCGTCACGGGTGCCGAACAACGCACGATGCACGGTGACCGAGCGGTACGCGCCGATGCCACCGTGGATTGCGGCTGGGGCCGGCTGATTTTTGCCCACACCTTCCGCGACAACCGTCGCCTCGCCGATGAACTGCTGGCCGAAACACCGGGCAAGCGCGACATCGCGTTCTACGTCGTCGACCCGCACGTGCTGCTCGCGATGGAGCCGCAGAACCTGTTCCTCGACCCGTCGCACACCTATCGCCTGTGGCTCGACCGTTACAAGGTCTCGCCGCTGCGACCACGTGGCTATACCGTGCGCCTGCTGAACAGCCGCGCCGACGCCGAGGGCGCGCATCGAGTCTACCTGGCGCGGCAGATGATTCCACCACCGGTCGATTTCATGTGGAGCAACCGCACCTCGCGGAACGTGCACTTCCTCATCGCCAGCGATATCGAGAGCGGTGACGTGGTCGGCGTGGCCACGGGTATCGATCACGTGGAGGCCTTCAACGACCCGGAGAACGGCGCCAGCCTGTGGGCACTCGCGGTCGACCCGCAGGCGCGCATGCCCGGCATCGGTCAGGCACTCGTACGCCATCTCGCCGAATTCTTCATCGCACGCGGTCGCAGTTACCTCGACCTCTCGGTGATGCACGACAACCGCGAAGCGATCCGACTCTACGAGCGCCTGACGTTCCGCCGCATCAACACCTTCACGGTGAAGAACAAGAACTCGATCAACGAACCCCTGTTCATCGGCACGCAGCCGCAGGAAAGGCTCAACCCCTACGCGCGCATCATCACGCGCGAGGCACAGCGTCGCGG
>JAGRHA010000314.1 GCA_020445205.1 Gammaproteobacteria bacterium | reverse complement strand
GGCGCACCCGATCCGCAGCGTTTTCTCGCCGGGTCGGATATCGGTTTCGGTACGCCACAGGCCATCGTGTACCCGCCGAATCTGACGCCCGATGTAGACACCGGGCTCGGTCGTTGGTCGGACGCCGAGGTCGTCACCGCGATCACGTCCGGTCAACGCCCCGATGGACGCATGCTGTCACCCGTGATGCCATGGCCCAGCTACGCACGGCTGTCCAGCGACGACGCGCGTGCCGTGGTTGCGTACCTGAGGACGATCCCCGCCGTGTCTTTTGCGGTGCCGACGCCGGTGATGGCGGGCAGCGATATCACATTCCCGTACATGACATTGGCGATGCCCGCGAGCAAATAGGGTAGGGACCACCGCAGCGCGGAACCACGAGGACGGGCTCGGCGCGAACGCGCGAGTCTTGGCCCGTAGTCCTGGTGGCCGTCGAGTCACCGCGCACGGCGTGAGGTTGCCGCTTGCACATGCTGGGTCGATTCCACGGGCGTGCCGGATGCAAGCATGCGTCGCGTACTGATGCCAGCATCGGGGCACTCCCGATGCCCGCCGGTCCGCTCCGGGCGACGATGTGAGATGTGTGACCGGTGCCGTGGCGATGTCGCCAAGGGATCTCACGCGACGGCTCACGTAGCGGACGTCCGCTATGAACGTATTCCATCACCTCGGTCGCGCCGCCCTGGCGCTTCATCGCACCAGGGGTGAGCGGTACATGGGGGGTGGCTGACGCGTACGCGCAAGAACGTTGCGGTCTCGTTCTGACGGTGGAGTGTCCAGCGTCGCGCGTCCGAGTCGGCCAAGCAGGCGGTGTTGCAACGCGGCTCTACCGCGCGACGGCTTCAGCTCAGCGTGCGACGTATCGCATCGCGCCAGCCACGGATCAATTGTTGGCGCAGCTTCGGCTCCATTGCCGGCTCGAAGCAGTGTTCGAGTTCCCACGCGGCGGCGAACCCCTGTTCGTCGGGCCACACGCCGGCGTGCATGCCGGCCAGCCAGGCGGCGCCCAGCGCTGTGGTCTCGAGCACCCGCGGACGATGAACCGGCCGGTTGAGGATGTCGGCAAGGCGCTGCATCGTCCAGTCCGACGCGACCATGCCGCCGTCGACGCGCAAGGCGGTTCCGGACGTGCTCGCGTAGTCACCTTCCATGGCTTCGAGCAGGTCGAACGTCTGGTAACACACCGATTCGAGTGCCGCCTTGGCGAACTCTTTGGGGCCCGTCGCCCGCGTCAGGCCGAAGATAGCCCCACGCGCCTGCGCATCCCAATACGGGGCGCCGAGACCGACGAAGGCGGGGACGAGGTAGACCTGTTGTGTGGGGTCCGCCGCGGCAGCCATCGGTCCCGACTCCGCGGCGACGTCGAGAACATGCAGGCCGTCGCGCAACCACTGCACGGCTGCCCCGGCAATGAAGATCGAGCCTTCCAGCGCGTAGGTCGTCTTTCCGCGCAGGCGGTAGCCGATGGTGCTGACGAGTCGATTCTGCGACTGCACCAGCTCGTCGCCGGTGTTGAGTACGGCGAAACATCCCGTACCGTAGGTCGACTTGACCATGCCGCGCTCGAAGCAGGCCTGACCGATCAATGCCGCCTGCTGATCGCCGGCCACGCCGCGGATGGGGATGGCGCCACCGAACAGGCTGGGTTCACTTTCGCCGAAGTCGTCGGCAT
Source organism: Gammaproteobacteria bacterium (assembly GCA_020445205.1). GTDB lineage: Bacteria > Pseudomonadota > Gammaproteobacteria > Chromatiales > Chromatiaceae > Thiosocius. The sequence goes on along the minus strand of JAGRHA010000314.1, from coordinate 17,044 downwards.
TGTCCTTCACTGCGGGCAGCAGCGATGACGGCACGCGTAGGGCCGTGAGCAGCTCCTCGTCCCAACGGTTTTCACGGATGTTGTACAGCAGTGTGCGCGAGGCGTTGCTCGCATCGGTGACATGCTGTCTGCCGCCTGTCAGTCGCCACAGCAGGAAGCAGTCGACCGTACCGAAGGCCAGTTTGCCGGCCTCCGCGCGCGCGCGCGCGCCAGGGACGTTATCGAGCAGCCATGCGACCTTGGTGCCGGAGAAGTAGGGGTCGAGCAGCAGTCCCGTCCTGTCACTGAACAGGGACTCGAGACCATCGCGCTTGAGTTGGTCGCACAGCGCAGCGGTGCGGCGGTCCTGCCACACGATCGCATGGTGGATCGCTTTGCCGGTGTCGCGGTCCCAGATCAGTGTCGTCTCGCGCTGGTTGGTGATGCCGATGGCAGCGATGTCCTTGGCCGCGAGGCCCGCTTTCTCCATCGCCTCGAGTACGGTCGCGACCGTGGTTTCCCAGATATCTTCGGGATCGTGCTCCACCCAGCCCGAGTCGGGGAAGTGTTGCGTGAACTCGCGCTGGCCGACGCTGACGATGTGAAAGCGGTCATCGAACACGATGGCGCGCGAACTCGTGGTGCCCTGGTCGATGGCGATGACGTAGTTGCCCATGGCGTCGTGGTTCTCCCGGATCAGACCCACTTCCAGATGGCCGCTGCCAGAAGGATCGAGATGACGATCGCCCAGGTCAGCGGCATACCGAAAAAGAACAGCCAGAGTATATGCACATAGGCGGCGCCGAGCAGCGAGATGAACAGGCGGTCACCGCGCGTGGTCCGCAGGCCGAGGATGCCGTCACGCGCGTTGCCGCCCGGGCGCAGGATCTCGAGCACTGTCATGAGCACGAGCAGCGCGGCAATGATCGCGAAGAAGGCGGCGGTCTGCCAGGTCCACGCCATCCACGACAGGTTCATGGTCACACCCTCCCGAGGGCGAAGCCCTTGGCGATGTAATTGCGCACGAAGAAGATCACGATCGCACCGGGGATCATGGTCAGCGTGCCGGCTGCGGCAAGTAGGCCGAGCTCGTAACCCGACGAACTCGCTGTGCGCGTCATGACGGCGGCGATCGGTTTCGCATCAACGGAGGTCAGTGTCTTGGCGAGTAGCAGCTCGACCCACGAGAACATGAAACAGAAGAACGCGGCGACACCGATACCCGCGGCGATCGTCGGCAGGAAGATCTTCAGGAAGAACTTCCAGAACGGATAGCCGTCGATATAGGCGGTCTCGTCGAGCTCCTTGGGCACGCCGGACATGAAACCTTCGAGGATCCACACCGCGAGCGGGATGTTGAACAGGCAGTGTGCCAAGGCGACGGCGATGTGCGTGTCAAAGAGATTCAATGCGGAATAGAGCTGGAAGAACGGCAGGGCGAACACCGCCGCAGGCGCCATGCGATTGGTCAGCAGCCAGAAGAACAGGTGCTTGTCGCCGAGGAACCGGTAGCGTGAAAACGCGTATGCGGCCGGCAGCGCGACCGTGACCGAGATCAGTGTGTTGACGCAGACATAGATCAGTGAGTTGATGTAACCGTTGTACCAGGTGGGGTCGGTGAAGATCGCCTTGTAGTTGTCGAGCGTGAACTCCTGCGGGAATAGGCTGAACGTGCCGAGGATCTCGTTGGTGGTCTTGAACGACATGTTGAGCAGCCAATAGATCGGCAGCATCAGGAACACGATGTACAGGAACGGAACAATCCATTTGAAGCCGGTGCCGTGTCTGCTGGCCATCATTTATCCTCCCCGCGTGTCATCACCGTGTAGAAGATCCATGAGAACAGCAGGATGATCAGGAAATAGACCAGGCTCATCGCGGCTGCGGGCCCGAGATCGAACTGGCCGAGCGCGATCTTGACCAGGTCGAGCGACAGCAACGTGGTCGTGTTGCCGGGCCCACCGCCCGTGAGCACGAATGGCTCGGTGTAGATATTGAAGCTGTCCATGAAGCGCAGCAGCACCGCGATCGTGAGTACGTGTTTGAGCTTGGGTAGCTGGATGTAGCGGAACACCGCCCAGGCGCTGGCGCCATCGATGCGCGCGGCCTGGTAGTACGCGTCGGGTATCGAGCTCAGGCCGGCATAGGACAGCAGCACGACCAGCGAGGTCCAGTGCCACACATCCATCGCGATCAGCGTCGCCCATGCCGCGAACGGCTGGCGCGTGAAGTTGTAGTCGATACCCATCGCGTTGAGCGTCTTGCCGAGCAGGCCGATGTCGGGCAGGGCGAAGATGTTCCACATCGCACCGACCACGTTCCAGGGGATCAGCAACGGCATCGCCATGAGCACCAGACACACCGATGCCCAGAAGCCTTTGCGTGGCATCGCGAGCGCGATCGCGACGCCGAGCGGCACCTGGATCGCGAGGATGATGAACGTGAACTTGAGCTGACGTATGAGCGAGTCGTGGAAGCGCTCCGATGACAGCACTTCCTCGAACCATTTCATGCCTTCGAAGAAGAACAGGTTGTCGCCGAACGTCTCCTGTACCGAGTAGTTGACCACGGTCATGAGAGGGATAACGGCGTTGAAAGCGACCAGCAACACGACGGGTGCGACGAGAAACCAGGCTTTTTGGTTGCGTGTCTTCATGTTCGTCACTCACAGCCTCATTCGATGATCCAGCCGTTGGCATAGACCTGCGTACGGTCGATCTCGAAGCGCACATGGGCGCGGCCTTGCGGCACCGAAATGCCCTCGGGTACGAGCGCCCGCACCTTGTGGCCAGCGAAATTCGTCTCGACGATCTTGTTGCGGCCGGTGTCGCGCACACCGATCACGTCGACGGGCAGGGCATCCGTGGCATGCGCGTCGACGAAACGCACGAACTCCGGGCGCACACCGAGTTCCAGACGTGCCCCTGTCTTCGGTGGTGCGATCGCCCTGTCGACCGCGATACGGTGGCCATCGACACTGACACCGCCATCGGCAAGTTCGCACGGCATCAGGTTCATGCCCGGCGAACCGATGAAATGGCCGACGAAGGTGTGACGCGGGCGTTCGAAGAGTTCCTGCGGCGTGCCTTGCTGCACCACCCAGCCTTCGTGCATGACCACGACACGATCGGCGAAGGTCAGTGCCTCGGTCTGGTCATGGGTGACATAGATCATCGTCGTGCGCACACGCTGGTGCAGTTCTTTGAGTTTGGAACGCAGCTTCCACTTCAGATGCGGATCGATCACGGTCAGTGGTTCGTCGAACATGATCACGTTGACGTCTTCGCGCACCAGGCCGCGCCCGAGCGAGATCTTCTGCTTGCCATCGGCGGTCAGCCCGGATGCCTTGTTGCCGAGCATCTCGGTGAGATCGGTCATCTCGGCAATCGCACGCACACGCGTATCGATCTGCTTCTCCGGTACGCCGCGGTTGCGCAGCGGGAAGGCGAGGTTGTCGTACACCGTCATGGTGTCGTAGACGACCGGGAACTGAAACACCTGGGCGATACGACGTTCCTCGGGCGACAGGTCATTGACGCGCACGCCATCGAACAGGATGCTGCCTTCGGATGGACACAGCAGGCCCGAGATGATGTTGAGCAGCGTCGTCTTGCCGCAGCCGGAGGGGCCGAGCAGGGCATACGCGCCACCGTCCTCCCACACCAGATCGACCTGTTTCAATGCGTAATCGGCGTCGTCGACGGGATCGGGACGATAGCTGTGACGCAGCGCCTGAAGTTCGATACGCGCCATACTCAGCCCCCCTGCGCGGCGACCAGTTCGCCGGCCATGGAGAACAGCATCGAATGGTCGATGTCGATGAGGAAGCGTGCGGTCTGGCCGACGTTGAAGCAGTGGATGCCGTGGGTCAGTGATACCCAGGACTGACCGTGCATGTCGAAATGCACCGTCGATTCCGAGCCGGAGATCTCCGCGACCAACACCTTGCCCTCGACGATCGCACCGTCGGCAACGCCATTGGCGGGGCGTACGTGGTGCGGGCGCACGGCAAATTCGTACTCGCCGTCGGCGACGCGGGTGAACGCGTCGCAAACACGCCAACCCGCATCGCTACCGATGACCGTGAAACGCGCGCCGTGTTTGCGCACCGCGACGGTATTGATCGGTGGGTCGGAGAAGACGCTCGCCGTGACACGGTCGGCCGGGCGACGGTAGATCTCCCCGGTGGGCCCGAACTGGGTGATGCGCCCTTCGTCCATGGCCGCGGTGTAGCCGCCGAGCAGAAGCGCCTCCGACGGTTCGGTCGTCGCGTACACCACCGTGCGCTCGCGCGTGGCGAACAGCCGCGGCAGTTCTTCACGCAGTTCCTCGCGCAGCTTGTAGTCGAGGTTGGCGAGCGGTTCATCGAGCAACACGAGGTCCGAATCCTTCACCAGCGCGCGCGCCATCGCGCAGCGCTGTTGCTGTCCGCCGGAAAGTTCCGAGGGTTTGCGTTTGAGGAACGGATCGAGGCGCAGCAGGCGCGCGACCTCGCTGACACGTTGCTTGATCTCATCCTTGTTGTATCGCGCGAGTCGCAAAGGCGAGGCGATGTTGTCGAACACTGACATGTTCGGATAGTTGATGAACTGCTGGTAAACCATCGAAACGTTACGTTTCTGCACGGCCACACCCGTGACGTCGACGCCGTTGAACCAGACTTCACCGTGCGTGGGTACCACGAGACCCGCCATCAGACGCATGAGCGTGGTCTTTCCCGCCAGCGTGGTGCCGAGCAGGATGTTGAAGCCATTCGGCACCAGCTCGATGCTGGTGTCGTAGATGTGCATCAGGCCATCGACGCGCAGCGATACATTTTTCAGTGCCAGGGTCATCCCGGACGTCTCTCAGGGTGTTTCGGTTGTGCGAATCGCCACCGATTGGCACTGCAGTAGGAAATACCAACGGGTGGCGGGTCGACGACGGATTCTCGAATGGCGCCGGGCGCATCCGTGCGCCCGGCTGCGGCAGCGCGGGTATCAGTTCGACCAGCGCTTGATCAGCTCTTCGTAGACGATGGTTTCGCCTTGCGGCTTCTCGTTGGCCAGCTTGGCCTTGGCGCCGCCTTTGCCAAGCCAGTCCGTTGCCGGCTTTTCGTCGTTCAGACGCGGACCGCAACCGCCGTAGACCTCGGCTTTCTCATCGGCCTTCTGCATACGTGACATGACCTGGTCCATCTCGTTGGCGAGACGGTCCATGGCCTGCTGCGGCGTGAACGCACCCGAGTTCACGTCACCGATGTTCTGCCACCAGAGCTGTGCGAGCTTGGGGTAGTCCGGGACGTTGATGCCGGTCGGTGACCACAGCACGCGGTCGGGCGAGCGGTAGAACTCGACGAGGCCACCCAGCTTGGGTGCACGCTCGGTGAACGAGGCGTGGTTGATGGTCGAGTTGCGGATGAAGGTGAGGCCGACGTGCGACTTCTTGGCATCCACGGTCTTCGACACCACGAACTGGGCATACAGCCAGGCTGCCTTACGACGGTCGACCGGGGTCGACTTGAACAGCGTCCACGAGCCGGCATCCTGGTAACCGAGCTTCTGACCTTCTTCCCAGTATGGGCCATGTGGCGACGGTGCCATGCGCCACTGCGGATTGCCGGCATCATCGACCGTGTTGTTGCCCTCGGACTTGGGCGCGACCATCGATGCGGTGAACGCCGTGTACCAGAAGATCTGTTGCGCGACATTGCCCTGCGACAGCGCCGGCAGCGACTGATAGAAGTCGTAGTCGGCCGCACCCGGCGGGGCGTACTTGCGCAGCCATTCGTCCCATTTGCGGATTGCGTAAACGGCAGCCGGGCCGTTGGTGCCGCCGCCGCGCGTTACCGAGGCACCGGCCGGGTTGCATGATCCCTTCTCCATCCGGATGCCCCACTCGTCGATCGGGACGCCATTCGGCAGACCCTTGGAGCCGGCGCCCGCCATCGACAGCCAGGCATCGGTCATGCGCCAGCCGAGGTCGGGTGCGCGCTTGCCATAGTCCATGTGGCCGTACACGCGCACGCCGTCGATCTCCTTGACGTCTTCGGAGAAGAACTCTGCAATGTCTTCATACGCCGACCAGTTGACGGGCACGCCGAGCTCGTAGCCGTACTTGTCCTTGAAACGCTTCTTCAGGTCAGGGCGGTCGAACCAGTCCTTGCGGAACCAGTACAGGTTGGCGAACTGCTGGTCGGGCAGCTGATAGAGCTTGCCGTCGGGCCCCGTGGTGAACGACTTGCCGATGAAGTCGTCTACATCGAGGTTGGGGTTGGTCACGTCCTTGCCTTCACCGGCCATCCAGTCGCTGAGGTTCACGGCCAGTTGCAGACGTGAGTGCGTGCCGATGAGGTCGGAGTCGTTGATGTAGGCATCGTACAGGTTGCGCTTGGTCTGCATCTGCGTCTGCACGGCCTGCACCACCTCGCCCTCGCCGAGTAGCTGGTGATTGACCTTGATGCCGGTGATCTCCTCGAATGCCTTGGTGAGCGTCTTCGATTCGTACTCGTGCGTCGGAATGGTCTCGGACAGCACGTTGATCTCCATTCCCTTGAACGGTGCGGCCGCTTTGGCGAACCACTCCATCTCCTTGGTCTGCTCCTCTTTGGACAGCGCCGAGGGCTGAAACTCGTTATCGATCCACTTCTTGGCTGCGGCCATGTCGCCCTGGGCGACGCCGGCCAGCAGCGTGGATGTCGCCAGGGACATCGCGGCGACCAGCTTCCGGTAACTGGGCATGGTTTTCTCCTCTGTCGAACGGGCGGTTATTTGTGGTGCTGCTGCAGGCGCAATGTAAGCGAAAACAAACGAATGTCAAACGAAAAATACCGAATTAGCTATTTAGTGCTTTTGAATCTTTTTCTATTCGCAATTTGCGGTTGATGTGGCGTGGCTGCCTACAGATATATGTCGCCAAAAGTACGCCAGTTCAAAGGTTTGTCCGGGTGCCTGTCGGCGCGGCGAGTACGGCTGGGTGCTGTGCGCTCGAATCTTCGTTTGAAAAATGAATCTTTTCAAAACGAAACTAATACGAAATAATGCGAACCATCAGAGTCGCCGCGCGGAAACCAGTGATGCAGGGTTTGAGCCCCCGACAGACCGAGATCGTCAAGCAGGCCCGCGTCGCCGGTCGCGTCGGCGTCGACGACCTGGTCGCGCGCTTCGGCGTCACGCCGCAGACCATCCGCAAGGACCTCAACGAACTCTGCGATCTCGGTGTGCTGCAGCGCTATCACGGTGGTGCGATGTTCGCGGCCGGGGTGGCCAATGTCGGATACGAAAGCCGGCGCAACATCTCGAGTGATGCCAAACGCATGATCGGCGAGCGTGCCGCGCAGCTGATTCCCAACAACTGCTCGCTGTTCATCAACATCGGCACGACCACGGAAGAGGTCGCGCGTGCGCTGCACAACCATCACGGGCTCATGGTGATCACCAACAACCTCAACGTGGCCCAACTCCTGCGCGGCTACACCAATATCGAGGTGATCGTCGCGGGCGGCGTGCTGCGGCACACGGACGGCGGCATCGTCGGCGAGGCAGCAGTCGATTTCATTCGCCAGTTCAAGGTCGATTTCGCCGTCATGGGCGTATCGGCGATCGATACCGACGGTTCGATGCTGGATTACGATTTTCGTGAAGTGAGCGTGTCGCGCGCGATCATGGCGACCAGCCGTCGCGCGATGCTGGTCGCCGACGCGATGAAGTTCTCGCGCTCGGCGCCGGTGCGCATCGGTCATCTCGCCGATCTCGATTTTCTCGTGACCGATCGGCCACTGGATGACGAAATCGCACGCATCTGTGCCGAGAGCAATGTCGCGGTCGAATTCGCCCACGGCGCGGAGTCGCACACATGATCGATGTTGCAGGCGATGCACGGCAGCTGTCGCGCCGTGCGGTGATAGAGCGGCTCAAGCAGGTCGGCACGCTCGACATGCTGGTCGTCGGCGGTGGTGCGACCGGGCTCGGCGTCGCGCTGGATGCGGTTACGCGCGGCCTGTCGGTCGCGCTCGTCGAACGTGGCGATTTCGCCAAGGGTACGTCGTCACGTGCCACCAAGCTGGTGCATGGTGGCGTGCGTTATCTCGCGCAGGGCAACATCGCGCTGGTCAAAGAGGCACTGCGCGAACGCAAGGCGGTTTTGGCCAATGCGCCGCACCTCGCGCAACCGTTGCCGTTCCTGGTGCCGGCATTCGGCCTCAAGGGCCGGCTGTGGGATCGCCCGTTCTACGGTACCGGCTTGAAGATGTACGACATGCTGGCCGGCAAGGCCGGACTGGGTAGCACCGAGTTCCTGGGTGTACAACAAACCGCTGCGCTGATGCCGGGTCTGCGCACGCAGGATCTCATCGGTGCAGTGAAGTACTGGGACGGGCAGTTCGATGACGCGCGTTTTGCCGTGTCCCTGGCGCGCACCGCGGCATCGTTCGGTGCCCTGGTGCTCAACCACTGTGCGGTTGAGGCGCTGCTACACCGCGATGGCAAGGTTTCCGGGGCGACGCTGGTCGATGCAGAGACGGACGCGCGCCTGACAGTGCGTGCGCGCTGTGTGGTCAATGCCACGGGGGTGTGGGTCGATGATCTGCGGCGCATGGATACGCGTGGCGACAGCCACATGGTATCGCCGAGCCAGGGCATCCATCTCGTCGTCGATCGCGAGTTCCTGCCCGGAGATCACGCGTTGTTGGTACCCAAGACCGATGACGGTCGCGTGATGTTTGCGGTGCCGTGGCTCGGCAAGGTGCTGCTCGGCACGACCGACACGCCGCGCGACGCCATCGAAACCGAGCCGACGCCGCTCACCGACGAGGTCGACTTCATCCTCGGCGAGGCAGCCAAATACCTCGCGCGGCGGCCGACCGCGAGCGATGTGCGCTCGATCTGGGGCGGCGTACGGCCACTGGTTCGGCCGCCGGAGGCGAAGTCGGGCGACACCAAGCGCATCTCGCGTGAACACCTTGTCATCGTCGATCCGTCCGGCCTGGTAAGCGTGACGGGCGGCAAGTGGACCACCTATCGGGCGATGGCGGAGGCCGTGGTTGAACGTTGCATCCAGGCGGGGTTGATTACATCGTCACAACCATCGCAGACGCGGGAGCTGATGCTCGCTGGTGCCCCCGCACGTGCAGCACACCGCATCAGTGATCCGCCTGGGGTACACCTGTACGGTAGCGACGGCGCCGTGCTCGATGCGCTGCCGGGCGGACAGCGCGAACTGGGCATGGGACTGACGGAGGCCATGGTGCGATTTGCGGTTCGTTTCGAGGCCGCACGTGGCGTGGAAGATGTGCTCGCGCGACGCGCCCGCATCCTGTTTCTCGACGCACGCATGGCCGAGGCTCTGGCCGACGACGTCGCCGCCATCGTTGCTGAAGAGCTCGGCCATGCGGTCCCAGACCTGGCGGCATTCAAACAGCTCGCACGGCGTTACCACACACTCCCTGGCTGATTGCCGCGCCGATCCGGTTCGCTTTGTCCAAGCCGCAACTTAACCGTTACCTGCCGGAGCGAGGTTCGGTGGCGGGACCGCACCCGCCACAAAGCATCTGATGCGGTGGCCGGTCACGGGAGCGTGCCCGGTGCCGCCGCCGATCCGCCGGCCGGCCGGAGCTTAGTCGTCGCCATGGGCATGTCACGGGTGTAAAAAGCCTTTAACATCGGTGTTTGCCGGACGCTAAACGACCCTAATTCAGCTGTTCCGTCCCGTTACATGTCGCAAATCGAAGACCAGCGCGATTCAATGGATGCGAAAAACGCCAGTCAACTGCAGCGCCGCGTGCGCACGATGGCGACCGTGGGCCTGTTGCTGACCAGCGTAATCATTGGTGGCATAGCGACCTACCTGCTGCATCGTTCGTCGTCCGATGTGCTGACCGGCCAATTGGCGTTCGCGGTCAGATTGCAAGTGTCGGCGATGGAGGCTGAGCTCGGCCGACTGTACAACCTCGCCGCGCAGATCCCCAGCCGCACGCAGATCCGCAGAGAACTCGAACGCTTCAACCGTGGAGAGGTATCGCGTGAAGCGCTGGTCAAGTTCACGGTGCCGAAGCTGACCGACGCAATGGACTCGAATGCCGACATGATCGGCATCACGCGCCTGCTCCCGAACCTCGAACCCGTGCTGCACGTCGGCGAACCGATCGATCGCCTGGACTGGCCGTCGCAGCCGGCAGGACCTGGTTTGCGGCTCGGTTTACCGCGCGACGGCAGGGTGGTGGTATCGGCCCCCATCCACAATCGTGATGGCGAGTTCGTCGGTGTCGACCTGGTCAAATTCAAGGACGACCGGTTGCATTCGGTGATGCAGGACTTCTTCAGCCAGATCGAGACCCACGGCGAGGTGCAGATCATCACCGCGGTGGACGGCGATATCGCCCATTTCTACGATGGCAGCCGCTCAGGCAGCCGCATGGCGGTCGACCCGGGCATCATGAAGGCGGAGTTGCCCGAGCTCCTGTCGCACAAGCCGATTCCACGGCTGCACGTGCCGAAAGGCCGTACGAGTGACGATGTGATGGTGATGCACCAGCCGATCGGTGACACCGGCTGGGTTTTCATGTTCTACACCAACCCTCGCCAGTTTTTCTCGGCGGCATCCAAGCAGGCCGCGTCGGTCGCCTTCGCCGTTGCCTTCATCGCCTTGCTCGGTATCGTGTTCACGATCCGCGCCATCCAGCCATTGTTCGACCGTATCTCGGCCGAAACGCGCCATCTGCAGCAACTGCTGAGACAGAACGAGAGCCTGCTCGAGAACGTGCAGGCGAGCGAGCGCATGCTGTATGCCGTCATCGACAATGCGCCGGCGGTCATCTACATGAAGGACCGCGATGGCCGGTACATTCTGGTCAATGACAGTTTTGAACGCCTGCTCGGGCTGCCGAGTTCGGCGATTCTCGGCAAGCGCGATGTCGACCTGTTTCCCGGCGATGCCGCCAACGCGGTACGCGAGATGGATCTCGAGGTGATGTCGTCGGGTCGTTCGACAACGATCGACGAGCGCACACCGCAACACAACCTCGCGGCCGAATACCTGTCGACGCGCTTTCCGCTACTCGACAACAAGGGTGAGGTGAATGGGATCTGTGGCATCGCGACAGATATTACCGAGCGCAAGCGTACGGAGCGGCGTCTGGCGCTGACGCAGGCGACCGTCGACAAGGCGAGCGTCGGCGTGCTGTGGGCCGATGCCGACGGCCGACTCATTTACCTCAATCACGCCGCAAGGGAAGCGCTGCGGCTCGGTGAGCGGCCTTGCGCCGATCTGTCGATCGGTGACATCGCGCCGTCGTTTGGCGGTGATGCATGGGCAGCGCATTGGCAGCGCATTGCGCACACTGGCAGCCTGCACTACGAAGCCGAGTTCCGTCGCCAGGACGGCTCCACCTATCCCGTCGCGGTATACGCCAATCATCTCGCCCGCGCCGATGAGCCGTTCTATATCGCATTGGTTCACGACATCAGCGAACGGCGTGAATCCGAGACCAAGCTGCGTCAGTCGGCCACCGTGTTCGACTGTACCGCCGAAGCCATCGTAATCACCGATACCAAGGCCAGGGTGCTCGATGTCAATGCGGCATTCACGGCGATGTCGGGCTATACACGCGACGAGGTGCTCGGGCGCAATCCCAGCTTCTGGAAATCCAATATCCACAACCAGGAGTTCTACGCCGGGATGTGGGCGTCGGTGCTCGACACGGGTGAGTGGCGCGGTGAGATCATCAATCGCAACAAGGATGGCTCGCTCGCGCCCGCGTTGTCGACAATCAACACGGTGCGCGATACCGATGGCAAGCCGACGGCCTATGTCGCGATCTACACCGATATCAGTCAGATCAAGGCCTCGCAGGAGCAGCTTGCGCACCTTGCACATCACGATGCACTGACCGACCTGCCGAACCGCGTGTTGTTCAACGAGCGTCTGCAGCACAGTCTCGACCGCTCGGCGCGTCGCGGGGGGCGTGTCGCCGTGGTGTTTGTCGACCTCGATAACTTCAAGAACGTGAATGACAGCCTAGGGCACCTGTACGGTGACAAGTTGCTGATCGAAGTCGCGGGCATCCTCAAGTCAGTACTGCGTTCAGACGATACGGTGGCGCGCATCGGTGGCGATGAGTTCACGATCCTCATCGAGGATGTCGGCGAGCGCAATGCGCTGATCATGGTGGTCGAGAAGATCATTGATGCCTTCGACCGCGAGTTTCCGCTCGGCGGTTCGGTCGTGCGCGTCACGCCGAGTCTCGGCATCAGCATCTCACCCGACGATGGCAAAGATGCACAGACACTGATGCGTAACGCCGATGCCGCGATGTATCGGGCGAAGGCGCTGGGTCGCAATACCTACCAGTTCTATACCCAGGAACTCACTCAATTGGCGTTCGAGCGTATCCATCTAGACGCAGCGATGCGCAACGCCATTCCGCGACGCGAATTCGAAATCTTCTATCAACCGCAGCTCGACCTGACCAGCAAGCGGCTCATCGGCATGGAAGTGCTGGCGCGTTGGCAGCACCCGGAGCTCGGCGTGGTGCGTCCCGACGTCTTCATTCCGATCGCGGAAGACAACGGCCTCATCCTGCCGCTGGGTGAGTGGATTCTCGAACAGGCCTGTCGCCAGGCGAAGCGATGGCTAGACGCCGGACTCGATGTCGGCAAGGTGGCGGTCAACATCTCCGGTGTCCAGGTGCGTCGGGGCAGTCTGCCCGAGACGGTTGCGCGCGTGCTGCAGGCATCGGGGCTCGAACCAGGCTACCTCGAACTCGAGGTGACCGAGAGCGCGATCATGGGCGATTCGCAGAATGCGATCGACGTGCTGCACGAGCTGCGCCGAATCGGCGTTACGCTCGCTGTGGATGACTTCGGTACCGGCTACTCGTCGCTGTCGTATCTGAAGTCGCTGCCCGTGCACCGCATCAAGATCGACAAATCGTTCGTGCGCGACATTCCCGACGACGCCAACGACGTAGCGATCACGCGTGCCGTGATTGCCCTGGCCAAGAGCCTCAACCTCGAACCGATAGGCGAGGGCGTCGAAACTGAAGAGCAGCGTCGTTTCCTGATTGCCGAGGGCTGTCTTAGCGGACAGGGTTTCCTCTTCGACCCGCCGTTGAGCGCGGCGGCAATGCAGGCACGACTCGAAGTGCCGCGGGACACGGCTGGGTCGTCACCGCGTCCTGTGCACACGGACTGACGACGTCGGGCCGCCCGGTACGAACGAGCGGTGTATCCTCACCCCGCGCTGAGCAGTTCATGGGTCAACACGCCGAGGCGCTCCACCGCATCCTCGATGCGTGAACTCCACGGGTGCCCGCAGTTGATGCGGATGAAGTTACGGAACTTGCGCGTTGCCGAGAACAGCATGCCCGGTGTCAGGCTGATGTGTTCCTGCAATGCACGGTGCATGAGTTCGATGGCGTCGACGCCGCGTGGCAGTTCCAGCCACAGCACGAAACCGCCCTGTGGGTTGGTGATGCGTGTCGTCGGCGGCATCACGCGCCCGAGCATGAACCGCATCTTTTCCACCTGTGAGCGGTAGGCGTTGCGCAGCCGTACGAGGTGACGTTCGTACTCGCCGCTGCGCAGGTATTCCGCCATGGCCGCCTGCGGCAGGCTGCACATCGCCGATGACGTGGCCTGTTTCCACTCGATGAGTTCGTCGCGATAACGGTCGGCGATGACCCAGCCGATACGGTAGCCCGGCGCGACCGTCTTCGAGAACGAGGCGCAGGTCAGCACCTGGCCCTTGCGTTCGTATCGCTTGGCGATGGCCGGGCGCTGCTCGCCGAAGTGCAGGTCGCCGTAGATGTCGTCTTCGATCAACGGGATGCCTGCCTGTTCGAGCATCGCGACCAGGCGCTCCTTGTGGCTGTCGGGCATCACCGAACCGAGCGGGTTGCTGAAGTTCAGCACCCCGACCACAGCCTTGATCTCCATGGTGTCGATCGCGGTCTGCAATGCATCGAGGCAGATGCCGGTTTGCGGATCGCTGTCGATCTCCACCGCGAGCAGGCCCATGCGCTCGATCAGGCGCAGCACCGAGAAATAGGTCGGTGACTCGACGGCGACGATGTCGCCGCGCCGCGTCACCGTCTGCAGTGACAATGCCAGGGCCTCGCTGCAGCCGGAAGTAATGATCACATTGTCGGGGTCGACGGCGACGCCGAGCGGCACGTAGCGGCGCGCGATTTCACGCCGCAGCTCGACGTCGCCGGGCGGAAAACAGTAATTGACGGCCTGCTCGGGGCGCCGCGTCAGTGCACGCTGCGTGGCACGCACCATGCCTTTCACGGGCATCAGCTCGACGGCCGGCACCGCGGCGCCGAACGGCACGACACTCGGGTCGTTGGCGACACTGAAGATCTCCTCGAACAGTTCGCCGAAACGCACCTTGCGCGGCTGGCGGCTGACCGAGGTGCGGCGCTGCACGGCCTGCGCCGACGTCGCGGCGATGCTGCCGTCGACGTAATAGCCGGACTGCGGCTTCACGCGCAGCACGCCCATGTCCTGCAGGCGGTTGTAGGCCTGGCTCACGGTCGAGATGCTGACGTTGAGCTGCCGGCTCAGACCGCGCAGCGACGGTGCCCGGTCGCCCGGCTTCAGCGTTCCCGCCGCGACCAGTTCGAGCAGATGCTGCGAGACCCGGTCGTAGAGAAAGCCATCACTGCTCGCGGTTGCGGAAACTGTCATGCTGCATCCTCAACTGTACTGGTTACATTTCTTATTTTTTGTAACTGCAACTATAACAGTCGTCCGACTAATATCAATCTCACCAGAACCCCAAACCCCGAGGCTTCGCCGACGTGAAGCAGGAGAACGAGATGAGCACACTGACGATGGCGCAACCCGTATTGCCGCCAGCGCTCGACGGGCGCTGGGCAACGCTCATGGGGCCGCAGCTCCACCTCTGGTGGCAGCGTGCGCGCCAGCGGCGCCAGCTCGCGGAACTCAGCGAGCGCCAGCTGGACGATATCGGCGTCACACGCGAGCAGGCCTTGGCAGAGGCGGCGAAACCTTTCTGGAAGCCGTGACCCGCCACGCGGCCGAGGAATGCCAGGCCGGCATCGGCGACTGATCGTCTGCCGCGAACCGTGGCGCCGAAGAACGGTCGGTTGTTCGCCCTGCGTCGCTACACTGAGGGCGGTCACGCCACCGCGCAGCGATCCGGATTGACCACCGCGCGGCTGCGCCCACGCAGTGCCCGCGGGCGTCATGTGCCGGGATTCCCCGACGGACTATTGCGTTGCGTGTTTGAGGAAATCGATCAGGTCGCGCCGATCGCCGCCGTTCGTGATCTTTTGCAGCGGCATCTTCGATCCCGGCGTGATGACTTCCGGACCATCCCTGAACAGCGCATCGATCGTCTCCTCACTCCACACCAGGGGCGCGCCGGCCAGGGCCTGTGAATACGGGTAGCCGTTGACCGCACCGGCCTTGCGCCCGAACACGCCGTGCAGGTTCGGTCCGGCGCGCCGGCGGTCATTGTCGTCGAGCGAGTGACAGACGCTGCATTTGCGTGCGAACTGACGCTCGCCGTTGCCGAGCGCCCCCAGCGGATGAAAACGGCGTTCCCGCGCGGCGCCGCTGCCGACGATGGTCTCGCCGGCGAGCGGGATGCGGGTCAAGAAGTCGTCGAGGCCACCGAACACCAGGGCGTCGGCGTGCGGCAACAGGGCGAGTGCCCAGACCGGCCCCATCGTGGCGCGGAAGTCGTGCGCGGTTTCGCCACTGCTGCCGTCGATGATCACCACGCGTCCATCCGAGCTGCCGAACGCGAAGTGTCCGCTGGACACGTCCATAGCCAGTGCGAGCACCGGCTTGCCCTCGACCGCATAGTCGACGGTCGCGCGTTGACCACGCAAGGCTCGCCCGCGCATGGCGCCGTCGGTGGCACCGTAAACCAGCAGGTCGTGCGGTTCGTCGATGGCGATCGTCGTCACACCCCAGCCGTGGTTCACCACGCTGCGAACCTGGCGGCCGTCGGCGACCGTCCACAGGCGGATATGGCCATCGGCGCCGGCGCTGTACAGCGACCGCCCGTCGTCGCTGAAACGGCTCATGTTGACGGGCCCTTCGTGACCGGTGAGAAAACGCTGTAGCGACAGGTCTTCCATGCGCCAGAGACCGACGCGGTGGTCCCAGCTGCTCGAGGCGAGTGTCCGGCCGTCACGCGAGAACGCCAGATCGACGATCTTCGCGCTGTGACCGTCGAGCACGGTGGCCCGTGGTTCGCGCCGGTCGTCGAGCAGTTCGTCGAGGCGCCAGATGCGGATGCGTGCGTCGTCGCCGGCGGTCGCCAGCAGTCGCCCATCGGGTGAGAACGCGGCCGTGTTGACCGCCGCCTCATGGCCGTCGAGTCGTCGGCGCTCGGTGAGGGCGGGCAACGACCAGAGCACGGCCGAGTAGTCGAAACTGGTGCTTACCAGCCATTTGCCGTCGGCGGACAGCGCAATGCCTTTGATCGGCCCACCGTGCGCGGTGTGCTGTTCGAATGCGAGTAGCGGCGCAGCAAAGGCTGCGAGCAACAGGACGCCCAGGTTCGCGAACGAGCGCGAAGGGCGGCATCTGCGTGTTTGCGCTGTTGGCATCTTCACCTCCCGGCGCACGCTGGCTTTGCGGTAACGCCGTCCGGGGCGAGGTCAGGGTGGTTGCGACAGTACGGCGAGTATAGGTCGTGGCGCCGCGCGCGCCAGCCGTCGCCGATGCGCGCTCAGGCCGGGAGGCCGAGCTGCCTTACGAGGTCGCCGAGGCTGTCGCGATGCGTCAGCAGGACGACTTCGTCGTCGACCTTCAGCAGGGTGTCGGCCGCCGGCAGGATCAGGCCGTCCTTGCGGTAGATGCAGATCACGCGCGTCTGCGCCGGCAGGGCGAGTGCGGCGAGCGCGCCGGCCTGATCGGCACGCACGACGAACGAGTAGGCGCGCGCTTCATCGCGGATCATCGTCGACAGTTCGATCGGATCGCGGCCCTCGCTCATGTCGGCGAGGTGGCGCGCCATGGTGCGCGCCGGGATGATCGTGTCCTCGAGACCGAGCTCGAGGCAGATGTGCTCGAACTCGGCGTCGTCGATCTTGGTCACGACGCGCTTGAAG
>JAGRHA010000313.1 GCA_020445205.1 Gammaproteobacteria bacterium | reverse complement strand
CGGGCGGATGGCCGCGACCGGGCAGCGTGCGACGACCGACGGACGCTCACACACGTTGGCGACGAGATCGTGGTTGATCTTCGGCGGTTTGGTGTGCTGAACGTTGATTGCGATATCACCCTGGCCACCACAGTTGATCTGGCAGCACGAGGTCGTGATGTGCACGCGGTTCGGCATGTTCGCCTGTTTAAACTCGTCGATGAGTTCGTCCATCATGGACTTGACCACGCCCGATGCGTCGGTGCCCGGGATGTCGCAGTGCAACCAGCCCTGGGTATGCGAAATCATCGTCACCGAGTTCTGCGTGCCGCCGACGATGAAGCCTGCTTTCTCGATGGCATCGATCAGCGGCTGGACCTTAGCTTCGTCGGTCACCATGTACTCGATGTTCGAGCGAATGGTGAAGTGCACGTAGCCTTCGCCGTAGGTGTCGCCGATATCACACAGCGTGCGCAGCGTGAAGACGTCGAGGATACGCTGCGTGCCGACACGAACGGTCCAGACCTTGTCGCCGTTCTTGGCGACGTGCAGCAGGACGCCGGGGCGCGGATGCTCGTGATATGCCCACAGACCAAAGTTGCGGCGCATAACCGGGTGCATGTACTGGAACGGATCGGGACAACCTGTCTCGATCGGCTCGCGCATTTCTTTCGCCATTTTATCCCTCCAAAAAGCGGGGCTATTTGCGTAAAGCTTTCCCTGCGGAGCGACTGTCAATCAATCGCTCCGCGAGGGCGGGTTTCTCTAACGAACGACCTGGATCAGGACGCTTCGGCCTGACGATCGAACCACTTGATCGCCTCGTCGTCCCAACCGTCCATACGCACGTAGGAACACTCGCGCGGGTGGTTGACCATGTTCGGGTCGACTTCGACGCCGATGCCTTCCAGGAAGTTGACCAGACCGATACGCTCGATCATCTCGCCGCAACGCTCGTGCTCGAGTGCGTTCTCTGCCCAGAAATCGATGATTTCTTCCGCGAGTTCGACCAGCGATTCCCAGTCTTCCTCGGTATCGAGCTTCTTGAACGGCACCACGACGGTACCCATGAGGTCACCGATCTTCAGCGTACGCTTACCACCGATCAGGATGGTCACGCCCTTATCGTCACCGGGGTGCAGTGCCTTCGGCACCACGTTCAGACAGTGCATGCAGCGCACGCAGTCCTTGTTGTTGACTTCCAGCGAATCGTCGTCTTTCAGCGACAGCGCGTTGGTCGGGCAGCGGCTGATGATGTTGTCGATCGTGTGCTGGCGGCCTTTGCGACCGACGTAGGCCTTCCACTCGTCCTGGTTGACCTTCATATCGTCGCGCCAGGTGCCGATCACGGCGAAGTCGGCACGCTCGATCGCGTTCTGGCAGTCGTTCGGGCAACCCGAGACCTTGAACTTGAACTTGTACGGCAGCGCCGGACGGTGGACATCGTCGGTGAAGTTGTTGACCAGCAGACGGTGCGCCTTCTGCTCGTTGGTGCACGACATTTCGCAACGCGCGGCACCGACACACGACATGGCGGTACGCACGCACGGCCCCGCGCCGCCGAGGTCCCAACCGTACTCGTTGATCTCGTCGAAAAAGTGCTGCGTGTTCGCCGTGGTGGTACCGATGAACATGATGTTGCCGGTCTGGCCGTGGAAGGTCACCAGGCCCGAACCCCACTTCTCCCAGCTGTCTGCGAGCTGGCGCAGCATGCCGGTGCTGTAGTGGTTACCCGCAGGCGGCTGAACGCGCAGGGTATGGAATTCTTTCGACTCGGGGAACGCCTTACCGACTTCGGAGAAACGCGGGATGATGCCGCCGCCGTAGCCGTAAACGGAAACGGTGCCGCCCTTCCAGTAACCCTTGCGGGTTTCATATGAATGCTCGAGCTGGCCCAACAGGGAGTTGGTCATCTCATTGATGCGCTGTTCCGGATGCTCGTCGCGCAGACGCTTGATACCGCTGATGAAGCTCGGCCACGGACCGTCTTCGAGCTGGTCGATCATGGGTGTGGGATACCGGTCGATTGCCATGTCGCTGTTTCTCCTGACTAATCGTTCGAATTTCGCGGAAATCCGCAGTCGCCTAGCCGATTGGGGGTCGACAGAACGACGTGAACCTCTGGTCACTCTGGATAGGGACGCGGGCATGCGTAGACGCACGGACTTCCAGCGCCAGGTTGTGGGCGCCGCCCTATCATCGGGGGCTAATATTAGGGGAGCATTGGGTCGCCCAATACTCCACCATTGGGGGATATCGGGAGTAGCCGTCTATCTCCAACGGGATATACCCCAATTTTGACGTGGATCAAATCGACTGCGCAGGCTACTGAATCGACGAGCATTTCCCGCCCAACGCCGATGATTCTATTTTAGCCAACGCTGATAGACTATCGCCAGACGACGACCGACCGAGGGTGCGACCGCCAACCACGACCGTTCAGACCGATGCCCATACCGACACCCGCAATCTCAGCCGATCCTTCGCCGTTCGACCTCGACGACGACACCGCCTACCGCGCCTGGCGACAGCGCAAGCTGTCCCTGTCCCACCCGCCCGCGGCGGTCGAGATCGATGATCTCGCCAACCTGCACGACGACGAGCGCCGCTCCCTGTTGCGTGAATGCGCGCAGCGCAACGTCGCCCTGTTCCGTGTGCGTCGCGTCGCAGCGGACATCGAGCAGACACTGCAGGCGTTCGGATGTGCGATGGGCCTGCTCGGCATCGACCAGAATCTATGCGCCGAAGACAGCGGCGTCACCGCCATCACCGTGAAGGCGACCGCCACCGACCACGTCTACATCCCCTACACCAGCCGCCCTTTGGGCTGGCATACCGACGGCTACTACAACGCCGGCACGCAGCAGATCCGTGCGTGGTTGCTGTATTGCGAACAACCCGCAGCCGAGGGTGGCGCCAACGAATTACTCGATCACGAGATCGCCTACATACGGGTGCGCGACGAAAACCCGGAGTGGATCAGGGCATTGATGGCCGACGACGCCTTTACCATCCCCAGCAACACGGAGGGCGGAGAGCAGATCCGCCCCGACCACGCTGGACCGGTGTTCTCGATCGCGCCGTTCGACGGCGCGCTGCACATGCGCTACTCGGCGCGGCAGCGCAACGTGATATGGAAAGACGACCGCACCACGCGGGATGCTGCAGCATTTCTGCTGGACTTGTTTCGACGTGGCGACGACCACATATTCAGATATCGCCTGGCAGCGGGCGAAGGCCTGATCAGCAACAACATCCTGCACCGGCGCGACGGCTTCCGCGACGCGCCCGAGCAAGGCCGCAAGCGTCTGATCTACCGCGCGCGCTACTTCCAGCGGCTGCCGCGACCCGAGGAGTAACCGGACCGATGCTGTACCTCAGCCAGATCATGATCTCCAACCAGGAGATGGAAAGCTTCGACGAGCTGAAACAGGCGATCAAGGAATTCGCCCGCCAAGGCGAGATGTACCTGCGTTTCGACGTCAAGCCACCCTACCCCGACACGCCGCTCGACTGGGAAGACCAGCTCGAAGCCACGTTCAGCAGCCGCTACTAGGAACCCACGATGGTCGACCTACTCGATCCCAACCAGCTCCAGGACAACGCGGCGGCGTCGCTGCGCAAAGACCTCGGCCAGCAGGCACAGCTGGAGGGCGCGCTCGGCGAGATGCGTGCGCAACTGGCCCGCCTGCCGGAGAACGCGCCACCGGTGCAGCGTGCGGCACTGCAGCTGGAGATCGCGCGCGCCCTGCAGATCCTCGAGCGCGGCGCGGAGGCATGGCCGATCGCACACACCGCATTCGGCATCCTCATCAACGAGCAGGCCTGGGAGGCCGCCGCGGATGCCTGCGACGTGCTGTATCAGGCCGACCAGCCCGACTCACTGATCGCGCTCGGACACGGTATCTGGCTCGGCGTGACCTTCCCCATCGACCCGGAGATCTCGGTCCATCTGCTCAGCCACGTGGTCGACGACACGCCCGACGATTCCGACGGCGCCGCGGTCGCCGCCGCCACCGCGAGTTTTCTCGCCGACGTACGCGCCGAGGACGGGCCCGACAAGGAACGCCTGAGCTTCTTCGCCCAGCAGTTGCTCGGTCGCGTCGCCCGCCGCCACAGCGAGATCGAGTCCCAGGAACAGTTCGCGCTGTGGGTCGAGCGGCTCGAGCTCAATGAACCCGACAAGTTCCTCGTGCGCCTGCGCAACGTGGTCGATGTCCTGGTGCAGGATCAGTGGTGGTTCGATCGCGACACGCTGCAGGCACAGATTCCGCTCGACTGAGTGCGACGAGGTATGACAATGTTCTGGCAAGAAGACGACAGACCCAAGGCGTTCGAGATCCCCGACGAAATCGTCGACCTGGTGTTCGATATCGACTGCCGCGAACTGCCGGTCGACCACGCGCGCGACCTCGCCGAGGCAATTCACGCGCACGTACCCGAACTCCGTGACGACACCCGCCTGGGCGTGCACAACATCCACCTCGCGGGCTCACAGAATGGCTGGGAGCGGCCCGACCCGAAACTCGGTCAGCGGCTGATCCTGTCGCGCCGCACGAAGCTCACGGTCCGTGTGCCGCAGGAACACCGCGAGAAACTGCAGCAGGCACTCGACGGCGCCGAGCTCGACATCGCCGGCTGCCGCATGCGCATTGGCAAGGCCAAACAGAAGAAGCTGTCGAGCCAGGGCACGATCTTCTCGCGCTACGTCGTCCTCGAAGACGGCGAGGCCGACGACGAGAACGCCTTTCTGCATCGCATCGCCGCCCTTCTCGCCGAACGCGGCATCCGCATCAAGAAAGCCCTGTGCGGCAAGACCACCGAGATCGAAGGGCCCGACGGCACGCTGCAGACACGCAGCGTGATGCTCGCCGACCTGCGCCCCGAAGAGTCGGTGCGCATCCAACAGGAAGGCATCGGTCCGCTGCGCCACATGGGCTGTGGGATTTTCATTCCACACAAGGGTATCGACGCCGTGAAAAAGTCGGAAGACGACAGCTGACGGCGCCAGAACGGCCGTCGGCACGCGGCAGGTTTAACAAATCGTGATATTCAAATAGAATTCCGCGCCAGCTTTTTCCGCCCGTCAGCGCGACGGCAGCTTTGTCGCCGCACGGTGGTCGCGCCATCGAAAGACAGCCGGCCGCGGGCGATGCTTTGGGCAGAATGCCAATAAACACTCGTCACTTATAGAGGAGAAGACAATGGCTTTGGACGTAAACGGCAAGACCGTGGAACTCGACGGCAACGGCAACCTGATCGACCCGACGCAGTGGGACGAAGATGTCGCGAAAGCACTCGCCGCCGCTGACGACACCATGGGCGAGCTGACCCAGGAACATTTCGACGTGCTCAAGTATCTGCGCGAGGAATATTTCAACAACAACAGCAATCAGCCGATGGAACGCCAGATCAACAAGGATATGGGCAAGATCTGGGGCAAGAAGATCAGCAGCAAGGACCTCTACCAGTTGTTCCCGGG
>JAGRHA010000312.1 GCA_020445205.1 Gammaproteobacteria bacterium | reverse complement strand
GCTTCGCCGAGTGACGGCAGTGTCTGATCGGCGAGCCAGAACAGCGCGCCGCCGGTGTCGAGGTAGGCGCGCAGCAGCTGTTGTGAATGCTCGTCGTAGGCGTCCATCGGCGCTGCCGCGAGCACGACGGCCGTATTGTCCGGGAAGCGGTCGAGCTGGCGCGGATCGAGTGCGACGACCCCGTAACCGCGCGCTTCGAGTGCGTCGACCAGGCTGCCAAGGCCGCCGGGCGAGGCGTCCGGTTCCGCTTCGCCGTGTCCGCGCAGGCTGACGATCCAGCGCTCACCGCGACGTGCCAGGCGGTTGAGCGCGGCATCGATCGCCTGCGCCGAGGCGCGTTTGACGACCTCTTGCCGTTGACCGCTGCGCAGGTGCAGCTCGCCGTGCGTGTCGACCCCGGCGCTGCGCGCGAGATCCGGGCGGGCGACCGGATCGATGAACTGCAGTCGCGTATCCGCGCGATGCTGGCGGTAGACCTCAAACAGGCGCTCGATCTCCGCGCGCTGAACGGCGAAATCGGGTACGTAAGCAGCGACCTCGAGCGCTGCCGGCAGGTTGTCGAGGGCCTGCGCGGCCGCAGGCGAAAGCGTGTTCGTCTGTTGTGCCGTGACGTCGAGCCGCCAAGTGTGACGACCGGCAAGTTCCACACTGAGACCGAGCGCCAGCGCCAGCAGGGTGAAGAACAGCAGTCGCTTCGCCATCACAGTACGCCCCGACGGCGGTCGAGCCGGTAGACGGTCAGCAACCATGCCGCCGCGGCCGTGGTGATGAAATACACCACGTCCTGGCTGCGCAACAGGCCGCGTAACATCGACTCGACATGCGGCAGCAAGGCCCAGGGCCGCCAGGGTGCGTCGCCACTGCTCAGCGAATCGAGCAACCACAGGAACAGCAACACGCCGTAGCTTGCGGCCAGCGCGGCGGCCGGATGGTCGAACAGTGACGACAACCAGACGCTGAGGCTCGCCAGCCACACGGCGCACAGCAACATGGCACCGACGGCTAGGACGAAGCGCACCGGATCGAGCGCAATGCCCATGCCGAGCGCGCCGAGCGTGACACTCGCACTGGCAATCAGTGGCAGCAACGCCAGCCACAATCCCAGGATCTTGCCGGCGGCGATGTGCGCGGACGACAGCGGAGACGCGAGCCAGACGGCGAGCCGCGCCGCGTGTGCCTCGCCCGCGATGCTGCCCATTGCCAGCAACGGCGTCACGAGCAGCAGAATGAGCAGTAGGCTGTTGAAGGTCGGCATCACCACCAGATCGGTGGCGCCGAGTGCAGCCTGCGTCGCCTTGAGCTGTGGCGCGACGTCGGCGAAGGCTTCCAGCTGCGCAAACGTCAGCCATGCGATGACGAGCTGGGTGAACGCGAGCAACAGCCACAGCGCGAGGCCGCTGCTCAGACGGCGCCATTCATGGCGGGCGATGCGCAGGATCATGCCGGATTCGCGCCGGTGGGCGGTGACGCGGAGCCGCGCAGGTGGGCGAGCAGGTCGGTGCCTTCGGCGACGATGTGTTCGCTGCGCTTGTGTCCGCCATCGAGCAACAGCACGCGGCTGCACAGCTGTTGCACGTCGTCGAGCAGGTGCGTGGCCAGGACGAGGCTGATTGCGCTGTCGAGCGTCGCGAGCAGTTCACGCAACTGTTCTGTCTGCAGCGGATCGAGGCCGGCAGTGGGTTCGTCGAGGATCAGGATTTGCGGCTGGTGGACCAGTGCCTGTGCCAGGGCGAGGCGTTGTGCCATGCCCGCTGACAGCCGGCCTGCGAGACGGTGACGCACGTCACCCAGTGCGACCATCTGCAGTGCGCGGTCGATCGCCGCATGCGCTGTACCATTGTGCAGGCCATGCAGCATCGCCGCCCAGGCCAGGTTCTCCGTCACCGTGAGTTCACCGTACAGCGGCAGGCGTTGCGGCAGGTAGCCGATCCTGGCGCGCGCAGTGGCGTTGTCGAAACGTTCGCCCATGACGCGGATCTCGCCCTCGTCGGGCTTGGTCACCCCGGCGAGCAATTGCAGCAGCGTCGATTTGCCGGCCCCGTTGACGCCAAGCAGGCCCAGGCGCTCGCCCGGCATGAGGTCGAAATCGATCGCCTGCAGCCGGCGGCGCGTGCGTGTACCGTGGCTGACGCCGCGGACTTGTAGCATCGGGTTCATGCGGCCGCAGATTACCGCGCCGCACGACCGTTGCGAACCCTTGCCGTAGACAGGGCTGCGGAACCCGTACAATGGCGCGCATGATCAGACTCGGCGTCGACACCGGCGGAACCTTCACCGACTTCGTCCTGCTCGACGAGCAGGGTGAGCTGCATGTGCACAAGGTGTTGTCGACCCCTGATGCGCCCGAGCGTGCGATCCTCGCGGGCATCACGGCGCTCGGTCTCGGCGATCGGCGCTTTCAGCTCGTGCACGGCTCGACCGTGGCCACCAACGCCGTGCTCGAGGGCAAGGGGGTGCGTACGCTGTACGTCGGCAACCGCGGCTTCGCCGATCTGCTGAGCATCGGTCGCCAGCAGCGCGCCGAGCTGTATGCGCTGCAACCCGAACCACAGCCACCGCCGGTACCTGCCGATTTGTGTGTCGAGACCGGTGGCAGGCTCGATGCGCAAGGCAATCTCGTCGAGCCGCTGACAGATGACGATATCGCCACATTGCGCGACGCCGCGGTTCGGCTCGCCCCCGAAGCGGTGGCCGTCAACCTGCTGTTTTCGTATCTCGATCCGTCGCTCGAAGCGCGCATTGGTGCGGCCTTGCCGGCGCAGTTGTTCGTTTCTCTGTCGTCGCAGGTGCTACCCGAGATCCGCGAATACGAGCGCGGCATGGCGACCTGGCTCAATGCCTGGGTGGGGCCCCGGGTCGCGCGCTACCTCAGCCGCCTGCAGCGTGGGCTGACGCAGGTGCCCGTTGCCGTCATGCAGAGTTCCGGTGACACCGTGGCCGCGGAGCAGGCGACGGACTATGCCGTGCGCATGCTGCTGTCGGGTCCGGCCGGCGGCCTGATCGGTGCGGCATTCATCGGTGAGACGGCGCGGCAGGGGCCGTTGCTGACATTCGACATGGGCGGGACGTCGACCGACGTTGCACTCGTCGACGGTGCGCCGCGGCTCACATCCGAAGGGCGCATCGGCCGCTACCCCGTGGCCGTGCCGATGGTGGATATGCATACCATCGGCGCAGGCGGCGGGTCGATCGCCTGGTTGGATGCGGGCGGCATGCTGCAGGTCGGGCCGCAATCGGCGGGCGCCGACCCGGGACCGGCCTGTTATGGCCGCGGCGGCACGCAGCCCACGGTGACCGACGCGAACCTGTTACTCGGGCGCCTGCAGGCGGAGGCTTTTCTTGGTGGCGCGATGACGCTCGACACCGACGCGGCGGCGCGGGCGCTGGCGGCGCTGGCCGTCGACATGGGGGCCTCGGCGACCGACGCCGCCCGTGACATCGTCGCGATCGCCAACGAGCACATGGCGCAGGCGCTGCGTGCAATCTCGATCCGGCGCGGCGTCGATCCGCGCGATCACGTACTGGTGTCGTTCGGCGGTGCTGGCGGATTGCATGTGTGTGCGCTCGCGAATTTGCTCGACATGCGCCGCGCCCTGGTACCCGTGCACGGCGGGGTCCTGTCGGCGCTCGGGATGCTCGCGGCGCGCCCCGGACGTCAGTTGTCGCGCACGCACGTGATGCCGCTGGGCGCCGCCGTCGATGGTGATGTCGATGCCTGGCTCGACGACCTGGGGCAACAGGGTGAGGCGGCATTGCAGGTCGAGGGACACGATGTCGCCGACTGCAAGCAGCAGCGCTCGGTCGACCTGCGCTATCGCGGTCAGTCCTATACCCTCAACGTGCCTTGGCAGGGCGGCGACGCCACCACGCGGGACTTTCACGCCCGGCATGCACAGCGCTACGGTCATCACCTCGATCTGCCGGTCGAACTCGTCAATCTGCGCGTCCAGGTCCAGGGGCCGGCGCACGACGTGCGTCTCACAACGTTGGCGTCCGTGCCGGACGGGCGTCCGGTATCGCATGCGCGGTTGGACGGTGTCGACGCCGATGTGCCGGTGTTCCGCCGCGAAACGCTGGCCGCGGGGCAACGCATCACGGGGCCGGCGCTGATTTGCGAGCATGTCGCGACGACCTGGGTGGAACCCGGCTGGCTGCTCGAGGTCGACAGTGTCGGCAATCTGCTGTTGACCCTGCAGTGACGCACGCCAACAGGCACGCGGCAGAACCGGCGCGGGCGCGTTATCATTGAAAGCCGACACGCGCGTGCAGAGCGACGAAGCGTTAACGCCGCCGGGCGCAAGTACAGACTGCTGAGGACCCCCATGATTGACGGCATATTGGATCTCGCCTGGTGGCAACTGATTCTGGTCGCCCTGGTGTTCACACATATCACCATCGTTGCGGTGACCGTTTACCTGCATCGTTGCCAGGCGCACCGCGCACTCGATCTCAATCCGGTGCTGGCGCATTTCTTCCGCTTCTGGTTGTGGCTCACGACCGGCATGGTGACGAGCGAATGGGTCGGCATCCACCGTCGCCACCATGCGCGCTGCGAGACACCCGAGGATCCGCACAGCCCGCAGGTGCTCGGTTTGAGCAAGGTGCTGTGGGAAGGCGCCGAACTGTACCGCACGGCGGCCGATCAACCCGAACTGGTGCAGCGCTATGCGCACGGCACGCCCGACGACTGGATCGAGCGCAAGTTGTACACGCGATGGAATTTCATCGGCATCGTCGTGATGCTGGCGATCGATGTGGTGTTGTTTGGCGTGCTCGGCGTCGCGCTGTGGGCGGTGCAGATGATCTGGATACCGTTCTTCGCCGCGGGCGTGATCAACGGCATCGGCCACTACTGGGGTTATCGCAACTTCGAATCTCCCGATGCGGCAACGAACATCTCGCCGTGGGGCATCCTGATCGGCGGCGAAGAGCTGCACAACAATCACCATGCCTTCCCGAGTTCGGCCAAGTTGTCCTCGCGTTGGTGGGAGTTCGACATCGGCTGGATGTACATCCGCGTGTTCGAGATCCTGGGCCTGGCGCGTGTGCGGCGTGTCGCGCGCAAGCCCCAACTCGACATGGCCAAGGGCGCGGTCGACATGGAGACCGTCAAGGCGGTGGTGGTGCATCGCATGCACGTGCTCGCCAACTACGCGCGCGAGGTGATCAAGCCGGTCACCGACGACGAATTCTGCCACTCCGAGGTGGCCTGTCGGCGTATGGCGCGGCAGGCCCGTCGATTGCTGGTGCGCGAGGAGTCCTCGCTCGATGCCAGCAGCCGCCAGCGCCTGCAGTCGATTCTCGAACGCAGCCAGGTACTGGCCAAGGTGCATCGCTCGCGTCAGCAGCTCAAGCAGGTCTGGGAACGCACTGCATCGAGCCAGGAGGCGCTGTTGAGTGCCCTGCAGCAGTGGTGTCGTGAGGCCGAGAGTAGCGGCATCAAGGCGCTCGAGGAGTTCGCCCGAAATCTGCGCAGTTATCGCCCGGCAGTCGGCTGATCCGGGGCGGTCCACCCGGGCCGCAGACACAAAAAAACCGCCGGCTGGCGGTTTTTTTGTGTCCGGCAAAGATCGCTGTTACTTGATCTTGCCTTCCTTGTACATGACGTGCTGACGGACAACGGGATCGAATTTCTTGATCTCCATCTTGCCCGTCATCGTCTTCTTGTTCTTGGTCGTGGTGTAGAAGTGACCCGTGCCTGCACTCGAGTTCAGGCGGATTTTTTCGCGAACTGCCTTGGCCATGTTCGATACTCCTTAGACTTTTTCGCCGCGCGCACGCAGCTCGGCCAGCACCGTCTCGATGCCTTTCTTGTCGATGACACGCATACCGGCAGCCGATACGCGCAGGCGCACGAAACGCTGCTCGCTCTCGACCCAGAAGCGATGGTAGTGCAGATTCGGCAGGAAGCGGCGGCGTGTCTTGCGATGCGAGTGGGACACGTTGTTCCCGGTGATCGGCCGTTTGCCGGTGACCTGGCACACTCTGGACATGGTAGAAGCCTCGAAAAATCCCGTTAAATCAGTGACGTCGACCCATTTCGGTCGGCGGAAAGGCCGCAATTTATACCGGAAGCAAGGCGTACGGTCAAGCCCGCGCACGATCAAACGAGCCCGCGCTGTGCCATCGAACAATAGGATTGGTCGCCAACGACGAGATGGTCGAGCAGCCGTACGTCGACGAGCTCCAGGGCGTTGCGCAGGCGCGCGGTGATCTGGCGGTCGGCATCGCTGGGCTCCGCCACGCCGGACGGGTGGTTATGACACAGGATCACAGCCGCCGCATTGTGGCCGAGAGCGCTGCGCACGACTTCGCGTGGATGGACGCTGGCGCCGTCGATCGTGCCACGGAACATCTCCTCGAATGCGATCACGCGGTGGCGGTTGTCGAGAAACAAAACGGCGAACACCTCGAACGGGTAGTCGCGCAGACGCGCGAGCAAGACGCGTGCGGTGTCGTCAGGCGACTGCAGTGCATTGCCGCGCTGCAGGTGTTCGCCGAGGTGGCGGCGTCCCAGCTCCAGGGTTGCCTGCAACTGGGCATATTTGGCGTCGCCGAGGCCGGGTGCAGCACAAAAGGTGTCGCGCGGCGCCGAGAGCAAGGCGCGCAATCCGCCGAAGCGCTGCAACAGCTCGCGCGCGAGATCGAGCGCGCTGCGTCCGCGTACCCCGGTGCGTAGAAAGATCGCGAGTAGTTCGGCATCGCTGAGGGTGCGGGCGCCCTGGTTGATCAACCGTTCGCGCGGCCGTTCACCGACCGGCCAGTCCCTGATGGCCATGGATTCACTTCCTCCCTGAAGTGCCGCTAGGCTAAACAATCCGCCGCCGGGGTGCAAAAGGCGGTCGTGTGTGGCACTTCACGTCGTGTGGTGGCGAACATCGCCGGGCGACGGTCAATGACTAGGCGACGGCGGTTGCGTCGGTTAACCTTCGTTCTGGTTCAAGATTTATCAATTAAGGATGTCGCCGTCAGATGCCGTCACTGCGTGGACGTCGGGTCCTGCTCGGAATAACCGCCGGTATTGCCGCTTACAAGGGGGCTGAACTCGCCAGGCTGCTGGTCAAAGCGGGTGCCGAGGTCCAGGTGGTCATGACGCCGTCGGCGACCGAGTTCATCGGGCCACTGACCCTGCAGGCGATTACCGCGCGCGAAGTACGGCAGTCGTTGTTCGATGCCGCGCACGAGGCGGCCATGGGCCACATCGAACTGGCTCGTTGGGCGGATGTGGTGCTGATCGCCCCCGCGACCGCCGACGTGATCGCGCAGCTGGCCTGGGGCACGGCGCGAGACCTGTTGACCACGGTGTGCCTGGCCAGCGAGGCGCCGCTGGTCGTGGCGCCGGCGATGAACCAGGCGATGTGGCGTCATGCGGCGACGCGCGACAACGTCGCCGCGCTGTTGCGGCGCGGTGTCGACATCGTCGGGCCGGCCGAGGGTGAGCAGGCATGCGGTGATGTCGGCCCCGGGCGCATGGTCGAGCCCGTCGAGATCGTCGCCGCGCTCGGTGCGCGCTTCGGCGGCGGCCGCCTCGCCGGGCGCCGCGTGTTGCTGACTGCCGGTCCCACGCGTGAAGCGCTCGACCCGGTCCGCTTCCTCGGCAATCGCAGCTCCGGCAAGATGGGATTTGCACTCGCCGACGCCCTGGTGGGACAGGGTGCCGACGTGGTGCTTGTCGCCGGTCCCGTGGCGCTACCCACGCCGCGTGGCGTCGAGCGCGTCGATGTCGAGAGCGCGCAACAGATGTACGATGCCGTTTTTGCGCACGTCGCGCAGGCGGATATCTTCATTGCCTGCGCGGCGGTGGCCGATTACCGTGCGGCCAACGTGGCGGACAAGAAAATAAAAAAGGACGGAACCGAGACCCTGACTGTCGAACTCGTGCGCAACCCCGATATCGTCGCCAGTGTCGCGGCGCTACCGCAACGACCGTTCTGCGTCGGGTTCGCGGCCGAAACGGACGATGTCGAGGCGTACGCGGAGCACAAACGGCGGATTAAGGGGCTCGACATGATAGCCGCTAACCAGGTTGGCGCTGCGCTGGGTTTCGAAGCTGACGACAACGCGCTGTTGGTGCTCTGGGAGGGTGGGCGTGAGGCCCTGGAAAATCAACCCAAGCCACGACTTGCCACGCGGCTCGTCGACCTGATCGTGGAACGCTTTGATGCACAGACTACAGCTCAAGATTCTTGATCCACGCCTCGGCGGCGAATTTCCGTTGCCCGATTACGCGACCGAAGGTTCGGCGGGCATGGATCTGCGCGCCATGCTGGAGGCGCCGCTCGATCTTGCGCCCGGGCAGACGGAACTCATTCCGACAGGTCTGGCGATCCACATCGCCGATCCGGCGTTGGCGGCGGTCATTCTGCCGCGCTCCGGACTCGGCCACCGGCATGGTATCGTGCTCGGTAACCTCGTCGGATTGATCGATTCGGATTATCAAGGGCAGTTGTTCGTGTCGTGCTGGAATCGCGGCAGCGCGAGCTTCCGCATCGAAATCGGTGAACGTATCGCACAGCTGATGTTGATCCCTGTCGTACGCGCCGTGTTCGAGCAGGTCGAAGAATTCGACGCCAGCGACCGCGGCGCGGGTGGATTCGGTCACTCCGGCAGACATTAGGCGGGCGAACGTGGGATTTCTGAAAAAGAAGCAGGCATCCGAAGCCAAGGCCGCCCCTGCCCCCGCGGCAAAGGGTTCCGGTGGTCGACCGCTGCTGCTGTAT
>JAGRHA010000311.1 GCA_020445205.1 Gammaproteobacteria bacterium | reverse complement strand
TCTGTTGTGCCGTCGAGCCGGTGCGGCGTCGCGCTGGGCGACGACCGTGGTCGATGTCGATTCGGCGGCGGCACACCGAATGCCCCCAGCTCCCGCTGTCATGGCCCGCAACACGGTAGTTCGCGCCTGTGCTCGCGCTAACACGGCAGGGAATCGGGTTCCTCGGATGGCGCTGAATTTCTGCCGCAACTGGACGATATACACCATTGAAGGTCGTGTGGGCAGGCCGCACGCCAGGTCGCTTCTGCGATGTCAAAGGCAAAACGCTTCAGCACGGACGGTGTATGACGGATCCGGCCGACCGGCGGCGCTACGAGCGCTTCGAGATCAAGCTCCCCGCGCGGATCATGACCCACGACGGGGACATGGTCGGCTGCGTCGTGCGCGATTATTGCGGTGGCGGCATGCTCGTCTCGCTGCCGGTGGATCAGCCGGCCGAGGCGCTGTTCAAGAAGGGGCAGCGTACGCGCCTGGCGACCAAGTTGCTGACCCATGCCGGACGACGCCCGGTTTCCATCAAATCGTCGGTCGCGTGGATGCGCGACAACTTCCTTGGCATTCGTTTCGACAAACCCTCCGACCTCATGGTCGACGTGCTCAAGCGCCACGATCGCTATGCGCGCGCCCGTCCCGCGGCCAACGAACAGCGCGCGGCAAAAGCGACCCCGCCGCATTTCGAGCGCATCACTGCCGTGGCGCAGGCGCTGCTGCCCGGCATACTGCGTGAGATCATCGGCCTGACACTCGATACGCTGGTCGAAACGGTCGACCGGGTTTCGTCGGACGCCGAGCGCCAGCAGGTGTACGGCGACATGAATGCGCTCGACCGGTTGCGCGAGCAGGACACGCTCGTGCGCTCGATCGTCGGACGGGCGACGTCGCTGCATCCGGGGCGAGGCTTCGAGAGCGAGGTACGGCCGGGTGAGCTCGCCCTCGTCGACACCGAAGAATTCGAACGCTGGCTCGAAACATCGCGCGTGGCGACCCTGCTCGAACGCAAGTTCCGCCCGGAGATCGCGGTGATCGGTACACGCCTCGCGGGCATGCGGGGAAGCGATGCGCCCGTGTCGCTGGTGGTGCCGTTCGAGCCCAAACATTTCACCGATGCGTTCAGTGATGTGGCACGCGACATCGAACTGGGAACGCTGACGCGCAGCGTCATGTTCGAACGCTGTGCCGACGTTCTCAGCGAGGCGCTGACCGAGCTCTACAGCCAGATGAACAAAGCGCTCGACGAGATCGGCGTGCCGAGTCAGGACGTCGCGGGGGCGATGCGGCGGGTGAAAAACATCGGTCGGCAGAACGTCAGCAACTTCCCCTCGTCAGGTGCGGTGGCGGCCGATGCCGTGGCGGCATTGGCGACCGAGCCGACGCCCACGGGCGTGGCACACCCAATCGACTTGCCAACCGTCGCGATCGATCCCAAACGTCTGCAGGCACTGCTCGACAGCGAACGTCAGCTGCGCGAAAGCCAGGCGAGCGAGCTGGTCGATGGTCTCTCGGCCGAGATGGCCGGTGACCCGGGCCTCAAGGCGTGGATCGATGTGATCGGCTCGTCGTTCGTCGGCGAGGCGGCAGCGAACCCGGGGTTCTTTCAGAACGACCGCCATCCGTTGCGGGCGATCGTGGATGAACTCGGACACTTGCAGCAGTTCCTGGCCCACTCCCCGGACGATCTGACGCGGCAACTGCGGCGCGAGGTCGATTCGCTGCTCGCCCCCCTGCGCGACGGCGAGTTCGATGCCAAGACGGCGGACGCCGTGGCCGGCGAAGTCGGCGCGCTGGCACGCAGGCGCAGCGCCGAGTACCAGCGCAATGTCGAGCGCGTGATCGAGGCCAGCGACGGCCGCGACCGGGTCAGGCGCGCGCGCACCCTGGTCGCGAAGGAAATCGACCGGCGCTATGCAGGACGCCTGGTACCCGAAGTCGCGTCGGAATTGCTCAACGTCGGCTGGCGTGCGGGGCTGGAACTGGCATGGTTGAACGCCGAGACCGGGCGTGGCGACTATCAGCGACAGCTGTCGCTGCTCGACAGCATCGTCGACCTGCTGGGCGGCGAAGCCTACGCGCCGGGACGTGGCGAGCGCGACAAGCTGCGTCTGGTGAAAGCAATCGGTGAGCAACTTGCGACCACCGCAGTCGATCCCTACCGCCGCGGTGCTGTCGAGTCGAGGTTGCGTGTCGAGTTCAACGCCCGGCCCGAGGACGTGCCCAAGCTGCGCATGCCGGTCCGGTTCAAGGCGGAAAAGCGGGCTGCTGATTCGCGGCCCGAGCAGATCGGCGAATCCGCGTGGCGGAGTGCGCTCGAACGCTGCCGCGCACTGCACCTGGGTGACTGGGTCGAGTTCAAGGACGTCAAGGATACCAGCGAGATACAGGTCGCCTTGCGCGTGGCCTGGATCCGAGCCGACCGCGAGTGGTTCACCCTCGTCGACAACCGCGGTGTGCGCGTGCGCGACATCTCGCTGCACGATCTCGCGCAATCGCTGTGCGAGGAGCGCGTCTCACTGCAGTCGGTCGATGGCAAGCCGCTCAGTCAGCGTGCCGTCGCGCGCATGCTGGGTGCTATGGAAGGCCGCCTCGTGCAGCAGGCGGGCCAGGAATCGCAAACCGGCTTGATGGGGCGGCAAGCGTTCCAGGTGGTCGTCGAAAAGGCCCTTGCGGGTGACCCCAAGGGTGCGCTGTTGTGGGTCGACATCGATCAGTTCAAACTCATCAACGAACTGCACGACTACGCGACCGGCGACCGCCTGCTCGCGGCACTCGGTGAGGCGATCGTGGCCTGTCCCGGCGACAAGACCGTGGCGCATCTCGGCGCCGACCGGTTCGCCATCCTGCTCGACGACGTCGCGTTGGAACAGGCGACGGACTGGGCGGAACGCCTGCTCGACTCGGTACGCGGCTTGACGTTCGATGTCCAGAACCGCACGGCATCGCTGCACGTTTCGATCGGCCTTGTCGCCCTGGGAGGCGAGCTCGATACCGCGGGGCAGGTGACGCGCGCAGTCGAGAACGCGCTGTCGGCGGCCAAGGCGGGGGGTGGCGACCAGGTCTATGTGTACCGTGAAGACGATCCCGACATGGCACGTCGGCGCGACTCGGTGGAATGGCTGGTGCGCGTCGACGAGGCGCTCGTCGATGGCCATTTGCGCCTGCGCTGCCAGCCGATCGTGCCGGTACGACCCGATGCCGGTCTCAGCCCGCATCACGAGGTACTGCTCGGCGTTGCCACGGCCAACAACGAGCTGCTGTCGATCGCCGAGTTCATCGAAGCGGCGGAACGCTACAAGCGCATGCGCGCCGTCGACCGCTGGATCACGCGCGAAGTCTTCGACTGGGTGGCGGCGCACCGCGAGCTGATGCCGCAGATCCATGGTCTCGCGGTCAACCTCTCGGGGCAAACCGCCAGCGACCCGACGTTCGTCGAGTTCGTGCGTCAGCAGTTCAGTCGTACGGGTGTGGATCCCGCGTGGATCAGCTTCGAAGTGACCGAGACGGCCGCGGTCGCGAGCCTGTCCTGCGCAGCGGGCATCATCCACGGGCTCAAGCACCTGGGATGCCACATCGCGCTCGACGACTTCGGCAGTGGCCAGGCGTCTTACGCCTACCTCAAGGAACTGCCCGTCGACTGGCTCAAGATCGACGGCGTGTTCGTGCGTGACATCGCCGAAGACCGCAACGACTTCGCCGTGGTGCGCTCGATCAACGAGATCGGCCACTTCCTCGGCAAGAAGACCATCGCAGAATACGTCAAGGATGCGGCGACGCTCGACATGGTCGCCGAGATCGGCGTCGACTATGCGCAGGGATTCGCGATTGCCAAGCCGATGTTGCTCGACGAACTCGCCAACATGTGTCGTCGTGACGAGCCGATGCCGAGCACGGCGCAGGTCACAGACTGAGACGTTCCCAGGTCCAGTACAGACCGATCACCGCGATCATCAGCGAGCCCGGTATCACGACGCGGGCGCGATAGTAGGGTTTGCGCCCGAACCACAGGCCGACCAAGGCGAATGCGCCACCGATAACGCACAGCTGGCCGAATTCGACACCGACGTTGAATGCGATGAGCGCCGTCGCGAACGCTTCGCCGGGCATGCCGAATTCGCTGAGCACGCTGGCGAAACCGAGTCCGTGCAACAGACCGAACGCGAACACCAGCACCAGACGGCTCTTGTGCAGACTGCGGTGCCAGACGTTCTCTACGCCCACGTAGGCGATCGACAGCGCGATGAGCGGTTCGACAATGCGCGCCGGCAGTTCGATGACGCCCGTCATCGCCAGCGCCAGCGTGATCGAGTGCGCGATCGTGAACATGGTCACCTGCCACAGCAGTGGTCGCATGCGCGTGCTGAACAGGAACAGGCCGAGCACGAACAGGATGTGATCGAGGCCCTTGGGAATGATGTGGTCGAAACCCGCGCCGATGTAGTCGACCACCGTTTCGACGAACGTGGGTGGGCTCACCACCTCGGTCAGCGAGAACGGCTTGCTCACGCTGTCGTCGCGAATCCACTGCCATGCCGACCAGTGCCACTGTTGCTGCGCCTCGTCGACCTGGCGCACGCGTACCGCGCTGTCGCCGAATGCTGCCGGGTAATAGAACGTGAGCGCCTTGGCGCCGCTCGGTACCTCGCCTTCGATGACGATCAGGCTGATGCGTGGCACCTTGGTGTAGCCGGGTTCGGGGATCGTCACGTCGGTAATGCGTCCGATCGAGTGCCGCTCGTCGAAGTGCAGCGCGACGGTTTCCAGCATCTGCTCACGGAATGGCTCGAACGCGGCCAGCAGCTGTGGCGCCTCGAGTTCACGCAGGCGGTCGTATTCGGCGGCCGTCGGCGCCTCGCGCGTGTCGCGATATTGCGCGTTGATCCCGGTCAGCAGGGCCTCGATGCTGGCGCGGACGTCGATCCGGTAGTGGCCCTCGGCAAATACGCTGATCTCGATGAGTGCCGGTTTGACGATATCGGCGCGTGCCGACGGCACGAGCAGGATCAGCGCAACGAGCGCCAGGCGCCAGGGAATAAACATGTGGTTCACTGCGTCTTTGGATGTCTAGGCTGTTCGCACAAGCATTGTGCGAATACAGCGTAAGTCACCAATTAATTTGGGTTTTTTTACGACTAGAGACCCTGCCACGGCATTGCTACACTGCAGCGCCTTGGTCCCTGAGGCAGGCCGGCGACGCACAGGCTGCCGAAACTTCCAGAACAACGCAACCGAACGAGTACTGCGACATGCCAAAGATCGACCGCCGTGATTTCCTCAAGCTGGTGGGCCTCGGTGCCGCCGCTGGCACCGTGCCGATGTTGTCGAGCAAGGCCCTGAGTGGCCCGAAAATGCCGGACGACTTCTACAAGCTGCCGATGCAGGGCAATGTGCGCATCCTGCATATCACCGACGTACATGGCCAGTTGAAGCCGGTGTATTTCCGCGAGCCCAACGTCAATCTCGGTGTCGGCGACGCGTTCGGTCGGCCGCCGCACCTGGTTGGCAAGAAGCTGCTCGATGCCATGGGCCTCAAGCCGTCGACTCCCGAGTCCTATGCGTACACCTACCTCGATTTCGACGCCGCAGCGCTGAAGTACGGCCGCACCGGTGGATTCGCCCACGTCAAGACCCTGCTCGACATGTTGCGCGAGCAGGCGGGTGGTCGCGAGAACACGCTGACCATCGACGGCGGTGACCTGTGGCAGGGCTCGGGCACGTCGCTGTGGACGCGCGGCGTCGACATGGTCGAGGCCTCGAACATCCTCGGCCTCGACGTCATGGTCGGCCACTGGGAGTTCACGTACAAGGAAGACGAAGTGCTGTCCAACGTGGCGCTGTTCCGTGGCGACTTCATCGGCCAGAACGTCCGCGTCAAGCCCGACTCGCTGTTCGGTGACTCGTACCCGGCGCTGGTCGAGAAATACGACGGCCGCGGGTTGTTCGACGAGGACACGGGCCACGCGTTCCAGCCGTACGTGATCAAAGAGATCAACGGTGCACGCATTGCCGTGGTCGGACAGGCGTTCCCGCGCACCGCCAACGCCAACCCGCAGGAGTTCTTCCCCGACTGGTCGTTCGGCCTGCGCGAAGACGACATGATCGCTTTGGTGCAGAAGATCCGCGAACAGGAATCACCCGATGCCGTGGTGCTGCTGTCGCACAACGGCATGGATGTGGACATCAAGATGGCAGAGCGCGTGCCGGGTCTCAACGCGGTGTTCGGTGGACACACGCACGACGGCATCCCCGAACCGATCAAGGTAAAGAACGTCGAAGGCCACGAGTGCTGGGTTACCAACGCGGGTTCCAACGGCAAGTTCGTCGGCGTCATGGATTTCGATATCCAGGACGGCAAGCTCCAGGGCATGAACTACCGTATGCTGCCCGTGGTCACCGACTGGCTGCCGGCGGACAAGGAGATGGCGGCCTACATCAATCAGATGCGGCAGACCAAGTACGACGAGAAGATCGTCGAGTCGCGTCGCCCGGATGCGTTCTTCAACAAGGATCGCCTTGGCAAGACCTTCCAGGAGATCCTCGACGAGAAGCTCGCGATCGCCGACCGCACGCTGTACCGTCGCGGCAACTTCATGGGCACCTGGGACCAGGTGCTGTGCAACGCCCTGCGCCACGAATACAACGCCGATAGCGCGTTGTCGGCCGGCGTGCGTTGGGGCACCACGACGCTGGAGGGTGACTGGATCACGATGGAAGACGTGATGACCCAGTGCTCGATGACTTACGCCGAGACCTATGTCAGCGAGATGACCGGCAAGGCCATCCACGACATGCTCGAAGGCGTCGCCGACAACCTGTTCGATCCCGATCCCTACCTGCAGTCGGGTGGTGACATGGTGCGCGTGGGCGGTCTCGACTACACCATCGATCCGGGCAAGAAGCTCGGCGAGCGCATCACCAACATCGTGCTCGACGACGGCCGCAAACTCGATCCCGACGAGAGCTACACGGTCACGGGCTGGGCGACCGTCAACCGCACGCCCGAGGGACGCCTGATGTGGGACGTGGTGCGCGACTACATCCTGGCCAAGAAGGACAAGGACAACGTGCTGCGCCTGCCGAAGATCAACCATCCCGCGCTGCGCAATGTCATGAGCAACCCGGGTATCGCCGATTATCCGGGTGACGCGACCTGAGTCGTCCACTCAGCGGTCAGTGAATGCAGATCCCGCCCGTGTGGCGGGATCTGCGTTTGTGGCGTGGCCGTGCGCAGGCCGAATGGGCAGTCACCTCGACACGGGGCGACATCAATCGACTGTCGTCGGATCAATCCGGAAACTGTAGCCGTGGCGTTCGAAGCCGAGCTTGTCGTAGAACGCATGGGCATCGTCGCGGCGCAGATTCGATGACAGCGTGACCTTGTAACACCCGGCCTGGGCACAGGTCTGCAGCGCGAACCGCATCATCGCGCGGCCGATACCCTGTCCCTGCTTCGCGGGCGCGACGGCGACATTGTCGAGCAGCGCCGATGGTGTCGCGCAGTGGCCGATGTTGGGCATGATGAGCAGCACGAAGGTGCCGACGACGTTGCCGCCGCTTTCGGCGACGTACAGCGTGTAGCCGGGCATGCGCCGCGCTTCGGCGAACGTCGCGCGTGCGGTCTGCAGCGAGGTACTCGCGCCGTCCATGGCCGGTTGAGCGTACAGGCGCAATACCGCGGCGAGATCACCCTCGCTCGCCGCACGTATCGTCAATGCAGGTGATGGCGGGATCGTGTGCGGCACGGGTGCGTATCCCTTCAACCCGCGGCGCGCCTGTCGACACCGGGAGACTGCAGCAGTGGCTCGAGCTCACGCCACACATTGTCGAGGATGCGTGGCTGCGCGGCGACATCGGGATGAATGCCGTCGGCCTGCATCATGGCGCGCGTCTCCGCCACACCTTCGAGAAAGAAGGGCACCAAGGCGACCCGTTTTTCTGCGGCCAATTCCAGATACACGCGGTGGAACTTCTCCCCGTAGTCCCTGCCATAATTTTCCGGGAGTCGAATTCCGAGCAGCAGCACGCGGGCACCCGCGGCGCGCCCCAGGTCGATCATGCGTGCGAGATTCTCGCGCGTCTGTCGGGGTGCGAACCCGCGCAGGCCGTCGTTGCCGCCGAGTTCGATGATCAGCACCGCCGGGTTCTCGCGTTCGAGTGCCGCGGGCAGCCGTGTCAGGCCGCCACGGGTCGTGTCGCCGGTGATGCTGGCATTGACCACCTGCCACGCGTTGGCGGCCTCAGCCAGGCGCTGTTGCAGCAACGCGACCCAGCCGCGTTGTTTGTCGATGCCGTACGCTGCGCTGAGACTGTCGCCGATCACCAAAATTCGCGACGTCTCGCGCGCATTTGCCGAAGACAGTGCAATACAGACAAGCAGGACGATGGACAACGCAGTACGCATAGCAGCAACGGACCTTGGCAAACGGGTTTCGATGGCAGACGGCCGGGTGCTCGACATCCTCTCGGCGATAGACCTCAGCGTCAACGCCGGCGAGGCGGTCGCCGTGCTCGGTCCCTCGGGCTCGGGAAAGTCCACCCTGCTTGGCCTGCTCGCGGGATTGGACCAGCCGAGCAGCGGTGAGGTTTCACTGTTGGGCCGGAGCCTGGCCAATCTCGGCGAAGACGAGCGTGCGGCGCTGCGTGCCGGGCAGGTCGGATTCGTGTTTCAGTCGTTCCAGTTGTTGCCCGGGATGACGGCGTTGGAAAACGTCGCCTTGCCGTTGCAGATCGGACGTCGCGCAGCGGCGCGCGCACAGGCAGCGGAGTTGCTCGTCGAAGTCGGCCTCGGGCAACGGCTCGATCACCTGCCACGCCAGTTGTCGGGCGGTGAGCAGCAGCGTGTGGCGATCGCACGCGCATTTGCCGGCGACCCGGCCGTGCTGTTCGCCGATGAACCGACCGGCAATCTCGATGCCGCGAGCGGCAGGCGTGTGATGGACCTGTTGTTCGGGCTGCGTGACCGCGTTGGCAGCACCCTGTTGCTGGTGACCCACGACGAGGCGCTCGCGGCGCGCTGCGACCGCATCCTGCGCCTCGAAGCCGGGCGCCTGGTGGTCGGCACGTGAGTCTGCTGACCCCTGCGGTGCCTGTGAACTGGCGTGCGGCGTGGCGCGAGCCGGGGTTGCGCCTGCTGTTCGCCGCCGTGCTGATCGCGGTCTCCGCACTGAGCTCCGTGGCATTCTTCGCCGATCGCGTCGAACGCGCCCTGGTGTTGCAGGGGGCGGCTTTGATGGCTGCCGATCTGGTCGTCGTGCAAGGTGCACCCATCCCGCAGGTGTGGCGCGACAAGGCGACGTCTTTGGGGCTGCAGCAAGCGCGCAGCGTGACCTTCCCGAGTGTCGTGCTGGCCAACGAGCGGCCACTGCTGGTGCAGGTCAAGGGTGTCGAATCGCCTTATCCCTTGCGCGGTCGCTTGCAGATCGACACGCCCGGCGGCGACCTGGATGGCCCGCCCGCAGCAGGTGCGGCGTGGCTCGAAGGACGCCTGCGCGACCGCCTCGGTATCACCATCGGCAGCGACACGCTGCAGCTCGGCGAGTTGCGCCTGCGTGCCGCGGGTGTGCTGGTCGACGAGCCGGACCGCGGCGGTAACCTGTTCCAGCTCGCGCCGCGCCTCATGGTGAATTATGCGGACGTGCAGCGCAGCGGCCTGCTCGGCCCCGGCAGCCGCGTACGCCATCGTCTGCTGTTGGCGGGCGACAGCGAGCACATCGCCGCCATGCGCAGCTGGCTCGAGCCGCAGCTACCACCGGGCAGCGAACTCGCCGATCTCGAAAACGCGCGCCCCGAGCTGCGCACGGCGCTCGAACGTGCGCGCCGATTCCTCAGCCTCGCCGCTTTGTGCGCGAGCCTGCTTGCGGGGGTCGCGATGCTGCTCGCGGCGCGTCGCTACGTGGATCGCGCATTCGATGGAGCTGCGGTGCTGCGTACGCTGGGGATGTCCTCGCGTGCGGTATTGGGCTGGCATCTGCGCCGCCTGCTCGTGGCCGTGGTCGTGGCGACGCTCGCCGGCAGCCTGATCGGCTTGCTCGGCCAGCAGGCACTCGTTGCGTTGCTCGGTGACTGGTTCGGCACGACACTGCCACAGCCCGGTGTGCGTCCGCTGTTCGTCGGTCTCGCGTTCGGTGTGTGCCTTGCCGTCGGTTTCGTGATGCCGACGTTGGCCAGTATCGGCCGTGTGCCGCCGTTGCGCGTGTTGCGCCGCGAGCTGGCGCCCGCGGGCCTCGCGACCTGGCTGGTGTGGCTGCTCGCGGTCGCCGTGTTCCTGGGCCTGATGGCGTGGCAGGTACGCGATGCCAGGCTGGCCGTCGCCATGGCGTTGGCACTGTTGGCGACCTTGCTGATGCTGATGGGCGCGGGGCGTTTGCTGCTGCGTCTGCTGGCGCCGTTGCGCCGCACGGGTGGCAGTGCCGCGCTAGGACTCGCAGCGCTCGCGCGTTATCCGCAGCTCACCCTGCTGCAACTCGGCGGATTCGGCCTCGGCATCACCTTG
>JAGRHA010000310.1 GCA_020445205.1 Gammaproteobacteria bacterium | reverse complement strand
GACGGTGGACCCAAGCTGGCCGTGCAGGAAATCCTCGACTCGCTCGATCGCGACTCCATCCTCGACCAGGCCAAGGCCGACATCCGTGCGCGCCTGGGCATGACCTGAGCACAGTCAAACGCGATCGATCGCGCCTTGCCCCGCGCTCTGGTCGCTGCAGCGCACGGACCCTCCAGCAGAGTGCACCCACGCGACCACCGGGCGATGTCAAAAATAGTCAGAATTTAACTATTTACTAAATTTTTAATTCAATGTAGCGTCAGAGGCTTGGCTCAAGCCCGGCACGCAGTCCACGCCGGACACCGCAATCACCCACAAGCAGAGGGAACAACAATGCCACTATGGGTACTCATCATATGGTTGGTCATCGGCGTCGCAGCCGGACTTCTGGCGCCGAAGATCATGGGCGGCCAAACGTCAGGCAATGCGTTGGGTGACCTCGTCATGGGCATCGTCGGTGCGTTGCTCGGCGGCTACGGCCTGTCGCTGGTCCTGCCGGACGCCTTGCGCGGCGCCGTAGGCGGCCTGATCGTCACCGTACTGGTCGCCGTGGTCGGTGCGCTGGCCTTGATCTGGATCGCCCGTCGTCTGAAGAAGTCGGCGTGAGCAGGAGGCAGGCATGAGCGAGAAAAGCTGGTTCGACGCCCTATCCGACATCCTCAGCAAGCCGTTGCCGGGAACCGAGAAATCGGCAACGCCTGCCGATAAACCCGTCGTATTCACCGACGATGACGACGATGACTCACTGCTGGACAAGATCACCGACATCCTGAGCAAACCGCTTCCGGGCACCGAGGTATCCAAGCCGGGCGCCGCGGAAGCCGGCGCGGCACCTGCCGCAGAGCCCGAGAACCCGGGTGAAGCCGCGGTGCGCGA
The DNA here is from genome assembly GCA_020445205.1 of Gammaproteobacteria bacterium. Lineage (GTDB taxonomy): Bacteria > Pseudomonadota > Gammaproteobacteria > Chromatiales > Chromatiaceae > Thiosocius. Next base: position 4,411 of record JAGRHA010000310.1, on the reverse strand, counting down.
CGCCGAATCGCCCGACGCCGATCCGGTGTCGACGACAGCGGCCGCGGGCGCCGACTGGATGCAGCGCGAGTACGAACGTTTCAACGGCCATCAGGAACAGAACCGTCAGGCGTTCAGTGAGCAGCAGCGCGTCGAGCAGGAGCGCTTCGCCGCCTACCAACGCGCGCAGCTGGAGCAGTTCATGCGCTCCCAGGAGCGCGAGCGCCATGTGTTCAAGCACCACCAGGAATCACGCTTCCGCATGTGGCAGCAGGACCTGCGCCAGGTCTATGCGCAACCCCCGGGTGTGCCTCCCCGCCCCTTCCCGCCCGGCATGGCGCCTCCACCGCCACCGCCGCCACCGCCGTGGTGGCGCAAGCGCTGAACGGCGCACGCCGGCGACGCGCGTTCGCGCATGAAAAAGGGGCCGCAAGGCCCCTTTCTCGTCGTCACGTAGCGCCGTGACACGCATCAGTATGCCGACGTCAGCGCATGAAGCGACCGGCCATGCCGATGACGTCGTCGAGGATCGAACCGTCCTTGTCGGCATCCAGAAAACCCGTCAGCAAGCCACCCAGACCGCCGCCCTCGTCCGTCGTGGCCTGCGCCGCCGTGCCGGTACTGAAACCGCGCTTCGCCATCGCCCCCATGGCAAGGCTGGCGAGCACGGGCAGCATGCTTTTGAGAATACTGCTGTCCACACCGCTACGCTCAGCGGCACGCGAGGCCACCTGCCGGCTCACGTCCTTGCTGCCGAAGATGTGCCCGAGGATACCGTTGCCGTCTTCGACCGCCGCTGGCTGCACCGCCGCGGCCGGGTCGTCGATGTAGCGACCGTGGTCGCCACGCGTGAGCGCCCCGACCAACTCGTCGAGGCCCTGTGGTGAGGCGGCATTACTACCGATGCCCTTGCCCAACGCCGGCATCAGCGCACCGATCGCCGAGCGCGCCTGCCCTTCGTCGAGCTGGAAACGGTTTGCGATCTGGCGCACGACGTCGCCGTTCTGCACGTTGAGAATCGTATCCAACAAATTCATTGCTCGGCTCCTTGTTATTGACGCTATCGTCCGCGACCTCGCCGGACCGCCGATCAGTGACCGGCCGCGAGACCCATGACCAGCTTGACCACGCCCCATACCGCGAGCACAAAGATCACGGTCATGAGGATCCCGACGAGGATGAAGTCGCGCGGCCTGCCGCGGCTGAAGTCGCGCTCGCGGGTGGCGTTCTTCTGTACGCCGATAAACGACGCGAGAACACTCGCCAATACCTGGTGAAACGGCAGTTTCTGTTCCTGTTCGGTCACGCTCGTGCTCCCGCTACGGACTTCTGCTGGGGCCATCATTCTGCCAGAAAACGGGCTGCACACGTTGCCCATAATGAATGTTGTTCTGACGCAGCTCGGAAATCCACGGCGAACGGGCCCGCACTTGTAGCGCTGCGCCCATAGTGCACGAATGACGATCCGACGATAGCGCGCCCGAAGGCCCCACAGGTAAAGCGAACTCGCGCCGCGCCGTTAACGTCATGGATAACAGCACAAGCCGGTTGTAAAGTGAACGAAATCACGCTCGCAGATCTCGTCGTCCTGGTGGTCGAACCATCCTCGACGCAACGCCGCATCGTTGCCAACGCCTTACACAACAACGGCATCGAAACGGTGCTCGAATGCGAGAACGGCAGCGACGCACTGGCGCGTCTCGCGGGCGATGCGCCGGATCTCGTGATCAGCTCGCTGTACCTGCCGGACATGACGGGTACCGACCTGGTACACCGTATTCGCAGCGGTGACAGCAAAGCGGACACGCCGTTCATGCTGATCTCGAGCGAGACACGCTTTCGTTACCTCGACCCGATCCGCCAGGCCGGCGCCGTGGCGATCCTGCCGAAACCGTTCGGCGACCGTGAACTGCACACCGCGCTGCGGGCCACGCTCGACCTGCTCAGCGAAGAATCCATGGAAGACATTGCCGAGCTCGATCTGCGCGTGCTCGTCGTCGACGACAGTTCCATGGCGCGCAAACACGTGACCCGGGTATTGAACTCGCTCGGCATCGAACACGTCGATCATGCCGGCGACGGTATCGAAGCACTCGAGATGATCCGCGACCACCTGTACGACTTCGTCGTCACCGACTACAACATGCCACGCATGGATGGCAGTGAACTCATCGATCACATCCGCAAGGATTCGGCCAGCGCCACCCTGCCCGTACTCATGGTCACGAGCGAGGAGAACGAGAACCGCCTGGCCGCCGTGCAGCAGAGTGGTGTCGCGGCGATCTGCGACAAACCGTTCGAGCCGGCGCACATCCGCGGTCTCGTACGACAGATGGTGGAAGTCTGAGGACGCTGCCCGGTTCAGCCCCGACGAGGGCGGCCACCCGCGCCCATCCATGCAGCTCGCCTGCTCCAGTCACAACAATCACATGCGGCGTTTGGTGAAGCGTGTCGCCTGCGCCGACGCCGGATCATCGGGCCAAAAGTGTTTGGGATACCGCCCGCGCATCTCCTTCTTCACTTCCACATAGGCCCCCTGCCAGAACGCAGCCAGGTCGCGCGTCACCTGCAGCGGCCGCCCCGCGGGCGACAGCAGGTGCAGCACTGGTAGTACACGGCCGTCGGCAAGCACCGGACCGCGCTGTAGTCCCAGTACTTCCTGTAGGGGTACGGCGATGACGGGTTCCGCGCCTGCCATATAGCTGATACGCCGGCGTGTACCCGCCGGGGTGTCGAAATGCGTCGGCAACGACTGCTCGAGGCACTGCACGCGATCCCAGCCCAACCAGGCCCGCAGGATTTCATCGAGCGACAGCGACGCCAGCTGGCGGATACCCTGCCCGGGTTTCAACCATGCCGGCAGCCACTGTTCGACGCTGTCACGCAAACCGATGTCAGAGCAGTCTGGCCAGCCGGCACCGGGTTCCAACGTACGCATGAGTTCGACACGCGCACGCAACTCGACAGCATCGGCAAACAGCGCCTCGATGCCCAGCGTGCGGATTCGCGCTATCACGACGTCGGCGACCGGATCGTCGGCGGCGAGTGCCACGGCTTCGTCAACGAGCGGGATCGCATCGAGACGGCGCACATGGCGCGCGACGACATCGCCGAGTCCATCGTCCCATCGCACCTCGCGGACATCTTCGATCTGGTGTTCGAACAACGCATCGAACGTCGTCTCTGGCAATACCGCGGCGAGCCAGATGGTGCCATCGCGCCGGCCGGCATCGAGGCTCGCGATCGCAAGGTAGCGACTCCCGCGCAACGGATCGTTGTCGGACAACATCGCCGCCCGGCCGTTGCGCAGCAGGTAACGCCGCCCGTCGGCCGACGTGCAACGTGCGACGCGGTCGGGAAATGCCGCGGCCAACAGCGCCCCGGCATCGCCATGCTGCACGGCCCGTTGTGCCTGTGCGTCGACGCCGCGCAGCAGCTGCGCGGCCGCCTTGTCGACACGCCGCAGCGCGCCGCGGTCGACATTCGCCGGCAGAGCATCGCCGCTGCGCAAGGCGGCCAGCGCGGCGAGGCGCAGGTCGACATCCGCCGTGCGGTCCGCTGCCGCGCGGACACGTATCACGTCGCGTTCGCCGACGAGGGCAGCAAGGTCGGCAGCCGTTGGCGCGTTCAAAGGCGATGCCGCCGTCAGCATGTGCGCGAGGCGCGGATGTGCGGGCATTTGTGCCATGCGACGCCCGCAAGGCGTAATCCGCGCCTGTGCATCGAGTGCACCCAGCAACTGCAGCAGCTGCACGGCCTGTGCCCAATGTGCGGGTGGCGGCGGATCGAGCCAGCGCAATGCATCTGCCGTGTCCACACCCCAGCTGGCGAGCTCGAGTACCAGCGTCGCCAGATCGGCTTCGGCGATCTCCGCGAGCGTGTTCTCTTCGAGCCGCGCATGACGGGCCTCGCTCCAGGTGCGGAAACAATGGCCGGGTCCGAGACGTCCGGCGCGCCCGGCACGCTGGGTCGCCGAGGCACGACTGACCCACACGGTCTCGAGCCGCGTGAGGCCGGTGTTGGGATCGAATCGCGGACGGCGCGCGAGGCCGCTGTCGATGACCACATCGACGCCCTCGATGGTGAGGCTCGATTCGGCAATATCGGTGGCGATGATGATGCGGCGCGCCGCCGCCCTACCGCGCAAGACCTTGTCCTGCGCCGCGGTCGGCATGTCACCGAACAATGTCAGTACCTCGAAGCCGGGTGGTGCACGCGACACGAGCCGTGCGTGCAGGGCCTCCAGTTCACGCCGCCCCGGCACGAAGATCAGCAGATCACCCTGCGACGCGGCGAGCGCGGCATCGAACACGGCCGTGCACGCATCCACAGGATCGCGCTGGACAGGATCACGTGGCGTGTAGTGCAGTGCAACGTCGTGCATGTGCCCCGCCGCGCTGAGGACCTCGGCACCCATCAACGCCGCGAGCGG
>JAGRHA010000309.1 GCA_020445205.1 Gammaproteobacteria bacterium | reverse complement strand
TGAAGCCTATCCGGGTGACGTGTTCTACCTGCACTCGCGTCTGCTCGAGCGTGCCGCGCGCGTCAATGCCGACTACGTCGAGAAATTCACCAATGGTGAAGTCAAGGGCCAGACCGGTTCTCTGACGGCCCTGCCGATCATCGAGACCCAGGCCGGTGACGTGTCGGCCTTCGTACCGACCAACGTCATCTCGATCACCGACGGTCAGATCTTCCTCGAGTCCGACCTGTTCGCCGCGGGTCTGCGTCCGGCCATCAACGCCGGTCTGTCGGTATCGCGTGTCGGTGGTTCGGCACAGACCAAGATCATCAAGAAGCTCGGTGGCGGTGTGCGTCTCGCCCTCGCCCAATACCGCGAACTCGCGGCCTTCTCGCAGTTCGCGTCCGACCTCGACGAGGCCACGCGTAAGCAGCTCGAACGCGGTCAGCGCGTGACCGAGCTCATGAAACAGCCGCAGTACTCGCCGCTCGCAATCGGCGAAATGGCGATCTCACTGTTCGCCGCCAACGAGGGTTACCTCGACGACGTGCCGGTCAACAAGGTCGTCTCGTTCGAAGCGGCGCTGCACAGCTACATGACCGCGAACCAGGGCGAGCTCATGGACAAGGTCAACGCAACCGGCGACTGGAACGACGAGTTCGAAGGTGCCTTCCACGCCGCCATCAAGGCGTTCAAGGAAACCGGCACCTGGTAATTCGTCGAACGGACGCAGTACCGCGCGCAGCCCGCGCGGTACTGCGAAGCTGACATCGAATAGGTAGAGCAATGGCAGGCGCTAAAGAAATCCGTACCAAGATTGCCTCCGTCAAGAGCACGCAGAAGATCACGAGTGCGATGGAGATGGTCGCGGCATCGAAGATGCGCAAGGCGCAGGACCGCATGCAGGCCACGCGTCCGTACGCCGACAAGATGCGTCAGGTCATCGGCCACGTCGCCCTGGCCAACCCCGAGTACAAGCATCCGTTCATGCACGCGCGCCCGGTCAAGCGTATCGGCTACATCATCATCTCGTCCGATCGCGGCCTGTGTGGCGGCCTGAACAACAACCTGTTCCGTGCACTGGTGCGCGAGATCCGCGCCCTGCGCGACGCCGGCACCGAGATCGAATACTGCACCATCGGCCAGAAGGCGCTGGGTTTCTTCCGTCGCGTCGGTGGCAAGGTGGCGGCGCAGGCCACGCACCTCGGTGATGCACCCCACATCGACGATCTGGTCGGTACGGTCAAGGTCATGCTCGACGCCTACATGGCCGGCGAGATCGACGAGATCCGCATCGCCTATAACCAGTTCGTCAACACCATGACGCAGAAGCCGACCGTCGAGCAGCTCGTGCCGCTGGCCGAAGGCGAAGACGCCGATCAGCTCAAGCATCATTGGGACTACATCTACGAACCCGGTTCCAAGGAAGTGCTGGATGGCCTGCTCACGCGTTACATCGAATCGCTGGTCTACCAGGCCGTGGTCGAGAACGGTGCGTGCGAGCAATCGGCACGTATGGTCGCGATGAAGTCCGCGACCGACAACGCCGGCAACCTGATCGACGAACTGCAGCTGGTCTACAACAAGGCCCGTCAGGCAGCCATCACCCAGGAGATCTCCGAGATCGTGGGCGGCGCCGCGGCCGTGTCGTAAGCGGCTGCACGGGAACGAATTCAGACTTTAACGAATGTGACGCTGCCCCAGCAGCGAAGAGGAAATGCCAATGAGCAAGGGTAATGTCGTTGAAATTATCGGCGCTGTCGTGGACGTACAGTTCCCGCGCGGTGACATGCCGAAGGTCTACGATGCACTCAAGATCGAAGCGGTCGGCCTGACGCTGGAAGTCCAGCAGCAGCTGGGTGACGGCGTCGTGCGTACCATCGCCATGGGCTCGACCGACGGTCT